>NZ_JBAGKI010000025.1:0-79132 GCF_036689795.1 Micromonospora palythoicola
CCCCCCCCCCGGGGGGGGCACCGGCCCTCCCCCCCCCCCCCCCCCCAACCCCCCCCGCCCCCGGGTGGGGGGGCCCCGGCGGGCCCCCCCCCCCCCGGCCCGGCTCACCGCAGGCGGTACGCCTGGATGATCCGCTGGGTGACGGTGTTGCCGTCGGTGTCGCGGGCGGCGGCCCGCAGCGACACGTGGCCGGCACCACGCGGGTGCTGCACGGTGGCCTGCCAGCCGCTACCGACCTTGCGCAGTTTGGCGCGCTGCCAGCGCTTGCCGCCGTCGTAGGAGACCTCGACGGTCAACGACGCCGTCTTCGCCGCCGGTGCGCCCGGTTGGCGCTGCACCGCCACCGGGATCACGAAGGCCCGTCCGGCCGGGGCCGCGTTCCGCTCGTCCAGTCGCGGCGCGAACCGGATCGCGGAGGCGGGCAGCCGGACCGGGTCGTCGCCCCGCACGTGCCGGGACCGGAAGGTCCAGGCGGTGGCGACCTCCGTGCTCAGGTCGGAGACGCTGCGCTTCGCCGACATCTCCAACCGGTACCTGGCGGGCCCGGCTGGCACCTCGAACTGGCCCCAGCCGGGATCCTCGGACTCACCCACCAGTTTGCCGTTGCGGTACAGGGCGGTACGTCCGGCGTCCGTGAGCGAACTGCCCGGGTGTCCGGCCGCGTCGCTGTACAACGGCACGGACAGAATGATCAGGTCACCCTGCCGGGTCAGGCCGTCCTCCGGCCAGCGCGGCACCGGGAACGACGGTCCGTGGGGCGCACCGTTCCAGACCTCCCGGTAGGTCCGCCCGGCCCGGTACGCCGTCGGTTCCGAGAAGAGCACGGCCACCGGTTCGAGCCAGGGCACGTCATCGCTGCGCGTGCCGAACCACAGCTCGGTGCTCCAGCGCACCGCCCCGGTGTTGTAGTACTCGACCCGCTGGCCCGGCACCGCCGTCGGCAGCCCGACCGCCCAGCCGCCCAGGTCGGGCTCGAACAGGGCGAAGGACATCCGCTCGGCGAGCGTGCCCGGATAGCCGTCCCGGAACGTCTGCTTGACGGTGGCCAGGTCACTGCCGCGGTAGTTCCGGGTCAACCCGGCAGGCATCCGGCCCGGGACCATCTCGGCGAGGGCGTACAGATAGGGGCTGCTGGCCGCCTCCAGGTCGGCGAACTGGCTGCTGAACACGGCGAAGAAGTGGTCTGCCGCAGCCCGCCTGCCGACCTGTCCGGTGAACAGCCCGCCGAAGTCGTCGGCGACCGCACCGAACCCGGCCGACCCGTAGTCGAGCAGGAAGTTCGCGTCGACGGCGGCAAGTGCCGACGTCGCCGACCGGTCCGGCACGGTCATCCGCACCGGCTTCGCCGTGCGCGCGTCCACCACGACCTCGGCGTCCGACTCCACCACCAGTTCCGGCTGGGCCATCAGCACCAGCTCCTCGCTGGCCTCGTCGAACAGGAAGCTGGCCAGCCCGTACCGTCCCTTGGGCACCCGTACCTCGGCCGTGCCGTCCGGGTCGGACACGAAGATGTCGGTGAAGTCGTCCAGCCCGAGCAGGAAGGTCGCGTAGTCGTCCGGCACGGCACCCTCGCGGCTCAGGTGGCGCACGGTCAGCGGGTAGCTCTCCACCTCCTTGTTGACGGCCAACGGGGTGACCGCCACCTGGTCGCCGGAGCGGGCGAGCACCCGGCCGGTGTAGTGGCCGTCCGGGCTGTCGACGCTGGTGTCGACCGTGACCGTGGCGGACGCGGTGCCACCGGCCGGCACCTGGACCTGCCGGGTACCGAGCGTAAACACCCCGGCCGGCGCCGGTTCCCCGTCCGGGCCGGTGGCCTCGATGCCGAGGTCCAGGGTGAGCGGTGCCGCTCCCGTGTTGCGCCAGGTCACCTGGCGCTGGATCGGCTCGTCGTCGTCGTGCGGCCACAGCGTCCGGCCGAACGAGACGCTGGCCGGCTCGCTGACCACCGACTGGGTGACGGCTCGCGCCAGATCCACCCGGCCGGCGCCCTGCTGGTACGCGGTCAGCTCGGGATGCGGCCGGGCCGAGGCCATCAGGGTGGCCTTGAGCCGCTGGGCCGTCGCGTCGGTGTGCTGCTGGGCCAGCAGCGCCGCCGCACCGGCGACGTGCGGTGCGGACATCGAGGTGCCGGAGAGCGAGACGTACTGCTCGCCGACCGGTTCACCGAGCTGCGTGCCCTGCCCCCGGGCGGCCACGATGTCCACTCCCGGCGCGGTGATGTCCGGCTTGAGAGCGTCGTCACCGACCCGGGGGCCCCGGCTGGAGAAGTCGGCGAGCTGGTCGTCGCGGTCGACCGCGCCGACGGCGAGCGCGGCGTCGGCGCTGGCCGGCGAGCCGACCGTGCCGGTCCCTCCGGCGTTGCCTGCGGAGATCACGAAGAGGGCGCCCGTCTGCTCGGTGAGCGTGTTCACCGCCTCTTCCAACGGGTCCACCTCGGGGGTGTCCGTCCCGCCCAGGCTGATGTTGACCACGTCGGCCCCGGCCTCGGTGGTGGCCCACTGCATGCCGGCCAGGATCGCCGACTCGGTGCACCCGTACTCCTCGCAGACCTTGCCGGAGAGCAGGGTCGCATCGGGTGCCACACCCCGGTTCCGGCCCTCCGAGGCGGCACCGCTGCCCGCAATGATCGAGGCGACGTGGGTGCCGTGCCCGACGATGTCGCCCGGGTTCGCCTCCTCGGTGAAGTTCCTCGACTCGGCGACCCGGCCGGTGAGGTCGGGATGCGCGGCGTCGACCCCACTGTCGAGCACCGCGACGCGTACCCCCTGACCGGTGAAGCCGGCCTGGTGGGCGGCGGGCGCCCCGATCTGCGGCACGCTGTGTTCCAGCGTCAGCTGCCGTCGGCCGTCGAGCCAGATCCGCTCGACACCCCCCGCCGCGTCGACTCGGGCGCCACCGGCACCGGCGACCGTGGCCCAGAGCTGGCCCACCCGCTGCTTGTCCGCGGTGGCCGCGACGCCACCGATGGCCGTCAGGTCGCGGGTGACGGTCACCCCGTCGGGTGCGCCGGCCCGCCGGGCGGTCGCCCCGTAGGTCATGAGCAGGGGCAGTGAGTCACGGTGCGCGTCGTCGTACCCGGCGGCGATCAACCCGGCCACGTCGAACAGCCGGCGGTCGACCCGTCCGTCGCGGATCAGCGGCAACGCGTCCTGCGGCAGCACCCAGAGGTGGTCCCGCTGCCGCTGGGTGAGGAAACGGATGCCGTCGCGGCCCTCGGCCGGGCGTACGCTCGCCCCGGTCGCGGTGACGGTGACCTGGTCACCGGTGACCAGGGTGACGGTGGCTGGGGTGCGGCCGTTGTCCGGCCGGTCGGTCGGGACGGGGGTCGGTGGGGCCGCTGTCGGCGCCGCCGGTGCGGCCGTTGCCGCCGCCGGTACGCCGAGCACCAGACCCAGCACGAGTCCGGTGGCGGACAGTTTGCTCCTTCGTCGCAACTGAATCCTCCTCTGGAGCGTCTACATCGATGTAGGACACATCGACCTCCATCAGGGTTGCATACTGAGTATGCAAAAGGGAGTCAGGAATTCGACGAAGTTGAGTCCTCGTCGCGACGACGCCAGGCATGATCGGACGGATGACGTCCATGAAGGAGCGGATGCTCGCCGGCGAGCCGTACCTCGCCGACGACCCGGAACTGATCGCCGACCACCTCCGCGCCCTGCGCCTGATGGAACGGGTCAACGGCGGGGGCGTCGACCACGAGACACGTCGGGCGGCCCTGCACGAACTGCTCGGCGAGATCGGCGAGGAGACCGGCATCCGCCCACCGTTCTACTGCGACTACGGCTACCACATCCGGATCGGGCCGCGCAGCTTCGTCAACTACCACGCGGTCTTCCTCGACGTCGCACCGATCACCATCGGCGCCGACGTGCAGATCGGCCCGAACGTGCAACTGCTCACCCCCACCCATCCGGTGGAGCCGGCGCCGCGCCGGGCGAAGTGGGAGGCGGCCCAACCCATCACCATCGGTGACAACGCCTGGCTCGGCGGTGGCGCGATAGTCCTCGCCGGAGTCACCGTCGGTGAGAACACCGTCGTCGGCGCGGGCGCCGTGGTGACCCGGGACCTGCCCGCCAACGTCGTCGCGGTCGGTAATCCGGCTCGACCCGTGCGCCAGCTCGACTGACCCACAATCAGCCTTCTAGCTGCACAAACGTCTGCATGACGAGTGGCACCCGCCGCACCACATCGGGCACTGTAGGTGACAGGTGCGTCACCGGGAGGCCCGCATGGGAGGTCGGATCCTCGAACTACGCGTACACGGAGTGTCCAACACCCCGCCCGCCGATACCCTGGGCCTGACGGGCGGACCCGAGGGCGAGCCGCCCCAGCCACGGCTCGTCGCCGGCGGCCCGGTCACCGGCTTCTACCGCCTGCCGACCGCCGCGCCGCTCGACCCGATCGTCGTCGAGGCGTACAGCTGGGGGCAGCTGACCTCCGGCGCGCGGACCGCCCGCGACGTGGAGCGCGCCCTGTGGACGCTACTGCTGCCCTTCACCCTGGCCAACGTGGCGCTGCACGCCCGGCCGGGGATACCGGCGGACCCCACCACCGAACGGCTGGCCAGCCGATCCGGCGTGACGGCCTGGCTGATCAGGCTCTTCTGCCTGAGCCTGACCGCCACCCCGGTGCTCGCGATGACCGGTGTCGGCGTCGATCTCATCGGCTGGCAGTGCGTGGACGAGATCTGCCTGAGCCGGATTCCCGGCCCGTGGGAGTTCCTCGCCGGCGCCTGGTGGCAGCAGGGTGGCCGGGCCCTGGCCGTCGGCCTGACCGTGCCACTCGCCATGATCGGAATCCTCGGCCTGGTCACCTGGCGCACCTACCAGTACGAGGCGGTGATGCCGGCCGACCCCACCACGAATCCGCCGGGACGTCGTACCCCGGCGCCGGTCGACGTCGAGGTGCCGGTCGGTCAGCCGGTGCAGGAGCCGCCGCCCGTGCCCGAACCACCACCCGGCCCGCTGTCCAATCCGCTTCAGGACCCGACGTTCTGGTTGGGCGAGGGGCAGCTGCGCCGGGCGGCCGCACTGCATCTGTGCACCGGCACGGTGGTGGCGGCGGCGGTCCCGCTCGGCACGGTCTCGGTGCTCGACCCGCCACACGGCGCGCGGGCGGCGCTCACCTGGTCCGCCGTGCTCGCGTTCACCGCCGTCCTGGCGATCACGCTGGTCGCCATCGGCCGGCCCTTCCTGACCCGACGCGAGGGCGCCACCCCGCTCGGCGGGTGGAGCATCGCGGTCATCGTCCTCACCGGAATCGGCCTGGTCGGCACCCTCGCGGTGCTGCTCCTGCCGGACGGTGCCGCGAGCAGCCCGCTGGCCGGGCTGCGTCCGCCCGTCGACTGCGACCAGGACCCCACTCAACCCGGCTGCCTGGCGGACCGGTCGCTACCGGGCTTCGACCGGGTCTTCGCCTGGCTGGGCACGGGTCAACTGCTGCTGCTCATCGCGATCGGCGCGACCGCCCGCTCCGGCCGGCGTGGCGGTGCCACGCCGGCCGCCGCCGCCCTGCTGATCGCCCTCGGCGCCGCGTGGTGTCACGGGTGGCTGCCGGCCGCACCGCCGACCCGGGTGGCGCTGTGGCAGTTCGTCCTGCCGCTGCTCGCCCTCGCCGCGGTCGGCCTGTTACTGCCCAGAACCCGTCCCACAAGCGTCAAACAGCCGCTCGAACCGCACTCCGACCTGGCCTGGCGCGGTCGAGCACCCGCCGTCATCGCCGGCTTCGGCTGGCTGCTCTGCCTCGCGTACAGCGCCGGCGTGCTCTACTGGGTCACCAACCGGCTCAACGGCGGGGACGTGCCCGTCGGTCGACCCCTGCTGGTTCCGCCGGCCCCGGTGACCTGGGCCGGCCTGACCTTCGCCGCCGCGCTGCTGATGCTCGCCCTGGTCGCCGTCCGCGCGGTGGTGCTGTTCCACCGACTGCGACGCCAGGAGTACGCTCAGCTACGTGCCCGGGGCGGCCGCCTGTCCGCCCACGACCTGCGTCGCGCTCGGGACGTCAGTGCCCACCAGGCGCTGCACCGACTGGTCGGCGAACACGCGCTGCGGCTGATCGGCTGGTACGCGGGAGCGATGACCGTCCTCGCCGTGGTGGGCTGCGCGGCCGTCCTCGCGTGTCCGCTCCCGCACCACGAGGCGGGCGGAGCGGCCCCCGTGGTCAAGGCGGTGGCGGACGTCGGCGACGCGCTGCTCGGCTGGCTGCCGGTGGCGGTGGCCGCCGTCGGCCTGCTCGTCTACCGCAAGAACACCATCCGCCGCTCCGTCGGCGTGATCTGGGACGTGGGGACCTTCTGGCCGCGCGCCGCACACCCCCTGGCGCCACCGAGCTACGCCGAACGGGCGGTGCCCGAACTGCTCACCCGCACGGCCGGTCTGATCGCGCTGACCGAGCCCGACCCGCGCCGGGTGGACGGCATCATCCTCTCGGGGCACAGCCAGGGCACGGTGATCTGCACCGCGGTCATCCTCCAGATGCCGAGCCGGTGGCGGCACCGGATCTGGTTCTTCTCCTACGGCTGCCAGCTGACCCGCCTCTACGGCCGGATCTTCCCCGCCTACTTCGGCCCGGACCGGCTACCGGTGCTGGCCGAGGCGCTGACCCGCACCGGCGGCGGCACCCGGTGGACGAACTTCTGGCGGGACACCGACCCCCTCGGTTGGCCGGTCACCGCCGGGGAACGGGACATCGCGGTGACCGACCCGGAGGCCCTGCATCCGAGCGACGGCGAGGTCGCCGACCCGCCGATTCGCAGCCACAGTGGCTATCCGGAGGCCGCCGAGTTCCAACGGGAGAGATCCCGGGTGGCGTGGCTGCTGCGGCGGGCGGTCCCGTCACCCCGGCGGGGGCTCGGCTAGGCGTACCACCAGGTCGGCTCGGCCGGCGGTGCCGGCCACCAGCGCCGCGTTGGCCTCGTCGCTGCCCAGCGCCCAGGCCCGGGCGTCCTGCTCCGACCGGCCGTAGGCCATGTGCCGGGCGACCAGCCGCCGACGCCGCAGGTCGGCGTCGAGGTCCAGGAACCACGCCTCGTGCAGCAGGGCGCGTATCTCGTCCCAGGGCCAGTTCGGAATCAACAGGTAGTTGCCCTCGGTGACCACCAGCCGCACCTCCGGCGGCACCTCGACCGCACCGGCGATCGGCTCCTCCAGCTCCCGGCGGAACTGCGGCGCCCAGACCGACGTCGGCTCCTTGCGCCGCAGCCGACGCAGCAGCGAGACGTAACCGTTGGCGTCGAAGGTGTCGATCGAACCCTTCCGCAGTTCCCGGCCGAGCCGACGCAACTCGTCCTGAGCGAGGTGGAAGCCGTCCATCGGCACCAGCCGGGCGGCCGGACCGACCGCCTCGACCACCTGTGCGGCCAGTGTGGACTTGCCGGCACCGGGTGCGCCGGTGATGCCTAGCAGCTGCCGCGGCCCGGCATCGGCCAGCCTCCGGGCCCGCTCCAGCAGCGCCTCGACCGACTGCACCTCCGCGACGGTCATCAGGACAGGACCGGCCGGCTGATCGTGAACCTGGCCCGAACGGCCGCGTGCACGCCCTGCGGCTGCGGGTCGAGCTCCAGCTCCGGTGGGCCACCGGACTCCACCGCGCCGGCGTCGAACGCCATCCGGGCCATCATCGGCTGGGCGGCACCGCCCTCGTCGGACAGCTCGACCAGGTCGGTGACCTGGGCACCGAGCGCCTCGGCGTACTCGCGGGCCCGTTGCAACGCATCGCTGATCGCGGTGTGCCGGGCCTGCCGGTAGGCCGGACTGTCCGGGCGCAGCGACCACCACGGACCGGCCACCTCGACCTGGTCCTGGTCGGCCAGGCGCAGCATCAACTCACCGAGGCTGGTGAAGTCGCTCACCGTCACCGTGGTCAGCACCGAACCGTGCCAGGCCACCACCCGCTCCCCGGAGCGGCGGGTCTCGGGGCGCACCCGCAGTTCGCCGGTCTCGCGTCGGTCGATGGTCGGACCGTACGAGTCGAGCAGCACCCGGATCGCCGCCGCCCGCTCGGCCAGCCGGGTCAACGTCGGCTCCCGCTCCCGATCCCGGGCCAGTGCGGTGACGGTGAACCGGGCGAGTTCCGGCGCGACCTCACGGTACGCCTCGCCGCGCACCGTCACGACTGGTCCGTCCACCATGCCCTCACCCTACTGGCGGGCCCGTCGCCGCGCCCACCGATGAGCCGGGCTTCAGACCTGCGGAAGTCGAGCGACATAGGCGACGGTGTCGGCCCCGGCCCGGCATCCGCTCAGGTGGCCACCCGCCGCCCCCACCTGGTACAGCCAGGCCACCTCGGCCGCCGCCGCGCCCACCGGGAACGACTTGACCTGTTCGTCGTACGGGCGACCGGCCAACTCGACGCGGGCGGCGGCGGCCTCGGCGTACCGGGCGGTGAGGGCGTCCACGTCGTCGGCGCGCAGGGCGGCGGCCAACTCGTCGAGGAACCCGGTGACCTGGGTCAACGCGGCCAGCACCTGGTCGCGGTTGCCGAGCAGCATGTTGCCGGTGCGGTGCGCCGGGGTGCCGGCGACCCGGGTGCCGTCCCGGAAGCTCCCGGCGGCCAGCGCCAGGACCGCATCCCGCGACGGCGACCGGTGCGCCGCACCGGCCAACGCCCCGGCGAGCAGATGTGGCACGTGGGAGGCGAGCGCCACCACGGCGTCGTGCCGGTCCGCGGCCATCGGCACCACCCGGGCGGCGAAGACGTCGGTGACCAGGGTGACGAGGCGGCGGAACGCGACCAGCCCGTCCGGTGCGGGGCAGAGCACCCAGGCGGCACCGGTGAACAGCTCCGGCAGCGCCGCCGTGAGACCTGCCCGGTCGGTGCCCGCCATCGGGTGCCCGGGTACGAACCGGCTGGTCAACCCCTGTTCCGCGGCGAACGCCGCCAACTCGGCCTTGGTGCTGCCCACGTCGGTGACCAGGCAGTCGTCGGCGGTGGCGGCGGCAACCTCGACCAGGGTCGCGGGCAGCGTGGGCAGCGGTCCGCCGAGAAACACCACGTCCCGGTCGGCCACCGCGTCGACCAGCCGCTCCGCGGTCGGTACGCCGGCCAGCCGGGCCTGCCGGCGGGTCTGCTCGTCCGGATCCCAGCCGGTCACGTCGACGCCGGCGGCGTGCAGCCGGAGGAGCACCGAACCACCGATCAGGCCGGTGCCGACCACCGCCGCCCGCAGCCGTGCGTCAGTCCTGAGCACCATCCGCGTACCTCGGCGTTCCGTGTCGTCACGGAGCCGGCCGGCCCCGCGGCGTGCCTGCCGGCTCGGCGCGGAACCGCCACGACGCCCGCAGACACGCTCTACGTCCGCGCCGAGGATATCGCCGGCCGGATCGGCGGTCGGACCGGTACGCCGACCGACGGTCAGGTACGTGCGGCGTACGTGTTGTCCCGGAAGCGGCTGAACGCGCCGGCCGGATCCGCGCCGTCGAAGTACTGCCACGCCCAGGCGGTGACCTGGTCTCCGATCACGTCGAACCGCCCGGCGGCCGAGATCAGGTCCCCGGAGCAGGCGAACCCCATGGCGAACAGGTTGTGCACCGTCGGCCAGCCGGGCCGCCGCACGTACGACGGGTGGCGCACGGACTGGTCGGCGGCCGCGTTCAGCTCGTCGATCACCTCGTCGGCGCCTTGGCGAACGCTTCCCGGGCGAACTCGAACATCTGCTCGTGGCTGCCGGACCACTTGCGGCACAGGTACTGGAGCATGTGCTCGTGGGCGAGCCGGTGCCCGGGGTGCCGGGTCACCACCTCGTCGAACCGCCGCCGCGCCTCGGCCGGGTGAACCTCACGTCCGCGCGCCGAGACGACCAGGAAGGTCCGCGCCGTGGTGTCGTCCGGTTCCCGCTGGACCGGCAAGATCGTAAAGCCGACCGAACCGGACCGGAAGGGGGTTGTCCGGCAAAGATCCACGTCGTACGGTCCCCTGCGCCGCCCGCAGCCAGGCGGGCACGGAACGGGGAGGAACGGCCATGGCCGCGACGTACCGGGCACTCGCCTCGGTGGTCATGTTGATCGGGTTCTACGTGGTCGCGCTGCTTCAGTTGGCGGCCGTCGCCGCTCTCGGCGTCTGGCTGTACGGCCACACGAACGGACTGGTCACCGGGAAGCTGCTGCTGCCGCTGGTCGTCGCGCTGGGTGCGGTGGCGGTCGGGCTCTGGCGGGCGATCCGGACGAAGAACGAACCGGCACCCGGCCTGGTGCTCGACGAGCGGGAGGCGCCGCAGCTGTGGGCCACCGTCCGGGAGCTCGCCGACGCGGTCGGTACCCGGGCGCCGGACGAGATCCGGCTGGTGCCCGAGGTGAACGCGGCGGTCGGCGAGCAGAGCCGGCTGCTCGGGCTGATCGGCGGGCGACGCACCCTCTACGTGGGTCTGCCGCTGCTGCAGGCGATGCGGGTCGACCAGCTCCGCTCGGTGCTGGCACACGAGCTGGGTCACTACTCCGGCAAGCACACGCGGCTCGGCGGCGTCGCCTACCGGGGACGACTGGCGATCGAGGGCACCATCGAGCGGATCAAGCCCCGCAACCCCATCGGCCTGGTCTTCAAGGGGTACGCGAAGCTGTACCTGATGGTCGACAACGCCGCGTCGCGGCGGCAGGAGTTGGAGGCCGACCGGGCCTCCGTCCAACTCGCCGGTCACGAGGCGGCCACGTCCGCGCTGCGCAGCCTGCCGGCGCTCGACGCGGCCTGGAACTTCTTCACCGACCGCTACGTGGACTCGGGCTGGCAGGCCGGCCTCGCCCCGGACGACCTGTTCGGCGGCTTCGGGCAACTGCTGAACGCCCGCCGGGAGCAGATCGACAAGCTCCAGCAGGACGTACCGGACCGCGAGCCGTCCCGGTGGGACACCCACCCGCCGATCGGCATCCGGATCGAGGCGATGGCCCAGCTGCCGGCCGGTGCCGCCTTCGCCGACGACCGTCCCGCACACGTGCTGGTCAGCGACGTCCTGGACGCCGGCCGCCGGCTGCAGAGCCTGGTCCTGGACCTCGGCAACCGTCAGGTGCTGCCCTGGCCGGAGTTCACCCACGCGGCGATCGCCGCCGGGATGCAACGTCAGGCGGACGGCATCTACCGGGCGGCCGGCCGGTTCACCGGCAGTGCGGAACCGGGCCTGACGACCGTGCTCGACCTGGTCCGGGCGGGCCGTCTCGGCGAGTTCGCCGAGCAGTTCTTCAGCGACGCCACCCGGCGGGAGGCAGCGGCCCGCTTCGCCGGACCGATGGAGCTGCTGCTCGACAACGCGGCCGTCCGCGCCCAGCGGGCCCGCTGGCAGCTGTCCTGGAGCGGCCCGGCCCAGTTCGTCGGCACCGACGGTGAGCCGTTGGACCTCGCCGAGATCGCCAAGCTGGCGGTGTCGGCGGAGACCCTCGACGAGGCCCTGGTCCGGCTGGCCGAGCTGGGCGTCGACCCCGCCACCGCCACCGTCGTGCAGGGCCGGGCCACCGCCGACAACGCCGGCGTCATCGGCGCCATCGGCAACGTGAAGGTCGACGGCGTACAGCACGACCTGTTGATCCTCGACCGTGGTCTGATCCTGGTCGGCGGACCGGGCAAGGCCGGCGACGGCGAGAAGCGGCTCAAGAACCTGCTCGAGTCGACGCCGGTGGCCACGCTGGCCACCCGACACCAGTTCCTGCCGTACGAGGAACTGGTGTCGGTGAACGTGACCAGGCAGATCCCGCTGAAGGCCGAGCTGACGCTGCACGGTGGCCGGACGGTGGCCCTGCAGGAGTTGTACGGCAGCGAGCTGCTGGAGCGGCACAGCCGGGACAACCTGCTGCGGGTGTTCGAGCGGATCAACGAGGACTGAGCCGACGCGGCGAGGCGAGGTCGTGCCCGGCAGGTGTCCGGGCGCGGCCTCGGCAGCCCTCGGCGATGGTCAGGCCAGGCGGGCGGCGACCGCCGCGATCCGCTCGTCGGACTCGGTGAGCGCCGCCCGGACGTACTGCCGCGCGCCGGGGCCGTAGAAGACACCGGCGGCGACCAGGATCCCCCGCCGGGCCAGCCAGTCGACGGTGGCCCAGCAGTCCTCGCCACGGGTGAGCCACAGGTAGAGCCCCGCCTCGGAGTGCTCCACGGTGAAGCCCGCGCCGACGAACGCCGCCCGCAGCGTCTCGCGCCGCGCACGGTACCGCTCCCGCTGCTCGTCGGCGTGCCGCTCGTCGCGCAGGGCCGCCACCATGGCCGCCTGCACCGGCGCCGGCACGATCATCCCCGCATGCTTGCGGATCTTGAGCAGCTCGGCCACCAGCGCCGGGTCGCCGGCCACGAACCCGGCCCGGTAGCCGGCCAGGTTGGAACGCTTGGACAGCGAATGCACCGCCAGCACGGAGTCGTACGAGCCGCCGCACACCTCGGGTGCCAGCACCGACACCGGCTCGGCGTCCCAGCCCAGCGGCAGGTAGCACTCGTCGCTGGCCACCACCGCACCGCGCTCACGCGCCCAGTCCACCACCTTGCGCAGGTGCGTGGCGGGCAGCACCCGTCCGGTCGGATTGCCCGGTGAGTTGACCCAGACCAGACGCACCCGGGACGTCGGACCGACGGCGGTCAGCGAGTCGGCGCGTACGGTGGTGGCGCCGGCCAACCGGGCACCGTCCTCATAGGTCGGGTAGGCGATCGACGGGACGACCACGACGTCTCCCGGCCCCACCCCGAGCAGGGTGGGCAACCAGGCCACCAGCTCCTTCGAGCCGATCGTCGGCAGGACTCCGAACCCGTCCGCGCCCGCGCCACAAACCCGCGACACCCAACCCGTGATCGCGTCCCGCAGCACCCGGGTGCCGGCGGTCAACGGGTAGCCGGGCGCGTCCGAGGCGTCCGCGAGGGCCTGCCGGATCACCTGCGGCACCGGATCGACCGGCGTACCCATGGAGAGGTTGATCGGGCCGTCCGGATGCGCCGCGGCCAGCGCGGCCGCGGCGTCCAGGGTGTCCCAGGTGAACTCGGGCAGCCGCGACGAGACGGGGCCGGGCCGGTTCAGTGGCCCTCGCCGCGCGGCGGCTGGGCGGCGACGAAGGTGGCGTCCTTCTCCACCTTGCCGACCTTGGAGGCTCCACCGGGCGAACCGAGATCCTCGAAGAACTCGTAGTTGGCGCCGGTGTAGTCCTTCCACTGCTCCGGGACGTCGTCCTCGTAGAAGATCGCCTCCACCGGGCAGACAGGCTCACAGGCACCACAGTCGACGCACTCGTCGGGGTGGATGTAGAGCATCCGGTTGCCCTCGTAAATGCAGTCGACCGGGCATTCCTCGATGCATGCCTTGTCGAGCACATCCACGCACGGCTCGGCGATGATGTAGGTCACCGGTCTTCTCCTCCGCAAGACACGCCGCGATCACCCGCGACGGTAAGAGCCTAGTATCTCGCCGGGGAGGAGGTCGATCGTGCTCCGAGAGCAAGACGTGGGACACCGGATCGTGGTGCGGCGTCGCGTGGGCGTACGCGGTGGTCGTCCGGTCTACTCCGACGCGCTCGGTGAGCTGGTCGAGCTGAGCGAGACACATCTCACGCTCACCACCCGGCAGGGGCGGCTGCGGGTGCCGATCGCCGAGGTGCACCGGGCCAAGCGGGTTCCGCCCGCCCGGCGGCCGACCGCCGCCGCCATGATCGAGCTGGAACTCGCCGCCGACGAGGCGTGGCCGGCGCCCGTCCGGGCCCGGCTGGGCGACTGGCTGCTGCGGGCCGCCGACGGCTGGACCGGCCGGGCCAACTCGGCCCTGCCGGTGGGTGATCCGGACCGTCCGCTGCCGGCCGCGCTGGACGCGGTGCAGCGCTGGTACGCCGGACACGGCCGCCCGGCCATGGTCAACACCCCGCTGCCGCTGGCCGCACCGGTCGGCAGCGAACTCGACCGGCGCGGCTGGGGCAGCCGCCCACCGGTGCTGGTCCAGACCGCTCCACTCGCCGCCCTCGTCGCGGCCGCGTCCAAAGACGCGATCATCGCAGCGTCCGGCGTCCCCGAGCCGACCGGCGAGCCGGGTGACACCGCCGGCACGGGCCGCCGGGCCGGCGCGGAAGGCGCGGCCGGTGCGGGAGGCGCGGCCAGCGCGGTGGTGGAGTTGGCCGGCGCGCCGTCAGCGGACTGGCTCGCCGTCGCGGCCGGCCGCAAGGGCGGGCTACCCGACGCCGCCCGGCACGTGCTCACCGCCGTGGACCACATCCGCTTCGCCCACGTGTATCTCGACGGCGTGCTCGTCGCCGTCGGCCGTGGCACCGTGACCGGCCAGGGGCGCTGGCTCGGGCTGTGCCTGGTCGAGGTGCTGCCCGCCGCGCGCCGGCAGGGACTCGCCGTCCGGCTGATCCGGGCACTCGCCGACTGGGCCGCCGGGACCGGTGCGACGGACGCGTTCCTCCAGGTCGAGCAGAGCAACGCCGCAGCGGTCGCGCTCTACCGCAAGCTGGGCTTCACCACCCACCACACCTATCTGACCCGGATCGCGCCGCACTGACCCCGACGGTCAGCGGCGGACCACCCGGCGGGGCTTCGCCGCGGTGGTCTCGGCGTACCGTTGCAGGCTGCGCGAACGGTAATCGCGTCCGAGGGTGACCAGCAGCAGGTAGCCCAGCATCGCCCCGACGGTGGTCGCCACCAGGTAGAGCCCGATCTGCGCGAAGAACGTACCGCCGCCACCGGCGAACGGGTTGTCGCCCACCAGCAGCGGCCCGACCAGCACGGTCAACCCGACCGCGATGCCGATCGCGGCGGCCACCTCACCGGCCCAGCGGGCCAATGGACGCCGCGCACCCCAGACGAAGGCCACGCCGGCCAGCAGCAGACCGATCACCACGAACATGCCGAGCGACACCCGGTCGGCGACGCTGTCGTCGCTGTCGAAGCCGAACCGGATGACCAGCCGGGCGACCACGTTGACCGCGAACAGTGCGATCGCGAGCACCCCGACCGCACGCCACCGCTGTCCCATCACACGCCTCCCGCCGTACCGCCCGCCCGGATGGCGGGTCTCCTGGCAGGAATATCTACCACCCGTCGCTGAGCGACGTCAGTACCGTCCGGGAGCCGGAGCCGGCGCGAGGATCGACCGGAACGCCATCACCGTGAAGGTCATCGCACCGCCCACCACCAGCGTGAGCCCGACCCAGTTGCCGACGAGCAGGACGTCGCCCTCACTGGTCCGGTCGGCGGCGATCACCATGATCGCCACCCAGGGCAGCGCCGGCAGCGCCACCGCCCAGCGGCGGCCCACGGTCTCGACGGCCAACCAGCTCAACGCGATGTTCGCGGCCACGGCCACGAGTACCGTGACGCCGATCAGGTGCCCGCCGATCCGAAGCGGGGCGAGCAGCAACTCCAGCACCGCGCTCACCATCGCCGCCACGACGGCGAATCCGCCGCCGGCCACCCGCAGGCCGAGGTCCAGCGGACGTCGCCACCTCCGGGCCGGGCGGGGCGGCTGCTGTTCCTGCGGTGCGACCGACATCGCGGCGGGCAGCGTCACCGGTGACCGGCCGGGGTGACCGGTCTACGGCCGGGATCGCCGACGACACCCGGGCCGCCGCCGGCGTCCGACGCTGCGACGTCCACCCCGGCGAACAGATCCGACTCCCAGCCGTACGGGCCGCTGCCCGCCCCCTTCTCCCCAACCGCCAGGGTGAAGTACTCCACCCCCATGAACTCGGCACCGAAATTGCCGGCGATCGAGTACAGCCAGGAGGTGGCCGGGATCTGGGTGGCGTGGGCGCGCATCGCCGCCTCCTTCGCGGCATGCTGCTCGGTGGCGTCGATGCGGGCCGCGATCTGCGCGTCCGGCGTGCAGAACGGCAGCTCGGTGGCGTCGGCGATGCCGGCGAACGGGTTGTCCGACGCCTCCGCGAAGTGCGTCATGCCGGCCTCCAGCACGCTCTGCGGCATCGCCGTCCAGTAGACCTTCGCCGGCGCGAGCCCCTCGGCGGCGGCCAGTTCCACGGCCCGCATGGTCACCCGGTGCGCCTGGATGTGGTCGGGGTGGCCGTAGAAGCCGTTGTCGTCGTACGTGACCACCACCTGCGGGCGGATCTCCCGGATGATCTCCAACAACTGGCCGGCGGCCTCGTCCAGGTCAGCCCCCCAGAAGGCCCGGGGGTGCTCGTTGGTCGACAGGCCCATCATGCCGGAGTCGCGGTAGCGGCCGGCCCCGCCGAGGAAGCGGTGGTCGGTGACGCCGAGCTCGGCGCACGCGGCCGCCAGCTCGGCGATCCGGTACCCGCCGAGCTGGTCGGCCTCGGCGGCGGCGAGCCCGGCCAGCTCCGGTACGTGGATCTCACCCTCCTCGCCGAGCGTGCAGGTCACCAGGGTGACGTGGGCACCCGTGGCCGCGTAGTGGGCCATCGTCGAGCCGGTGCCGATGGACTCGTCGTCGGGATGCGCGTGGACCAGCAGCAGGCGGCGGTCAGGCAGCGTCGTCACGACGGTCACTCTAACCGGCGGTTCTCGCCCACCGGCCCAGACGCGTCCGCGCAGGTCGCTCACATCCGGCCCGGTACCGGCCTACGATCTGGCCTGTGGACTTTCCCGAGCTGGCCGCCCGCACCCGCAGGTTCAGCCACGGGGCGCCGCGTGCCGTCTCCGTGGCCGAAGACGGTGCCCGGGTGGTCTTCCTACGCTCGGCCGGGCCGGAGGATCCGGCCGACGCGCTGTGGCTGCTGGACGTGGCGACCGGCACCGAACGGCTGGTCGCCGATCCGGGCGCGCTGCTCGGCACCGACGCCGACCCCGACGCGCTGAGCCCGGGGGAACGGGCCCGGCGGGAGCGGCTGCGGTTGAGTGCCTCCGGCATCGGCTCGTACGCCCTCGACGCCACCGGTCGGGTGGCGGTGTTCTCGCTGGCCGGCCGGCTCTTCCGGGCCGACCTTGTGCACGGCGACGTGATCGAGGTGCCCACCGTCGGGCCGGTGCTCGACCCCCGGCCGGACCCGAGCGGACAGCGGCTGGCCTACGTGACCGACGCGGCCGAGGGCGTCCGCCGCGGCGAGCTACGGGTGATCGACAGCGACGGCGCCGACACCATCCTGGCCGGCGAGGACTCCGGCGTGCTCTGGGGGCTGGCCGAGCACATCGCGGCCGAGGAGTTCGGGCGGCACCGCGGCTACTGGTGGGCTCCCGACGGTCGCTCGGTGCTCGCCGCCCGGGTCGACGAGACTCGGCTGCCCCGCTGGCACCTGCACGATCCGGCGCAGCCTGGCAGCCCGCCGACAAGCGTCGCGTACCCGGTGGCGGGCGGCCCGAACGCCGAGGTCAGCCTGCACCTGCTCGACCTCGACGGCGGGTGGGTCGACGTGCACTGGGACCGGGAGACCTACCCGTACCTGACCGCGGTGCACTGGGGCGAGGGCGCCCCGCTGATCACCGTGCTGCGCCGCGCCCAGCAGCACGGTCTGGTGCTCGCCGTCGATCCGCGTACCGGAGAGACCCAGGTGCACGCCGAGCTGGCCGACCCACGCTGGGTCGAACCGATCCCGGGCACCCCCGCGCACCTGCCCGACGGGCGGGTGCTGGTCGGTGGCGAGCTGGCCCACGACGGGTACGACGCCCGCTGCCTGTTCGCCGACGGCACCCTGCTCACCCCGCCCTCGCTGTACGTGCGCCGGGTGGTCGGCCGGCTGGCCGGCGGCGGCGGTCCGGCGGACCTGCTGGTCGAGGCGAGCGACGGCGAACCGAGCGAACAGCACCTGTTCCGGGTCCGGACCAGCATCGGCGGCGGGGTGGACGCCCGCCGGCTGACCAGCGACGCCGGCTGGCACGTCGGCGCGGTCGGTGGTGGCGTGCTGGTCATCGGCAGCGCCTCGCTGGATCACGCGGGCGTGCGGTGGACGGTGCTCCAGGGAGATCGGGAGGTGGGCACGCTGCGGTCGCTGGCCGCCACGCCCAGCTACTCCCCGCTGCCGCTGCTGGAGCGGGTGACCGACCGGCGGCTCCCCGCCGCGGTGCTCTACCCGGACAACCACGTCACCGGCCGCCGGCTGCCGGTCCTGCTGGACGTCTACGGCGGGCCGGGCCACCAGGAGGTGGTGGCCGCCCGCTCGGCCTGGCTGGAGCGGCAGTGGTGGGCCGACGCCGGTTTCGCGGTGGTGGTCACCGACAACCGGGGCACGCCGGGCATCGCCCCGTCGTACGAGAAGGCCATCCACCGACGGGTCGCCGACGTGGTCCTGCTCGACCAGGTGGAGGCGCTCACCGCGCTCGCCGACAAGCACCCGGACCTGGACCTGGACCGGGTCGCGGTGCGTGGCTGGTCGTTCGGCGGCTGGCTGGCCGGCCTGGCGGTGCTGCGGCATCCGGAGCTGTTCCGGTGCGGCATCGCCGGCGCGCCGGTCACCGACTGGGCCCTGTACGACACCGCGTACACCGAGCGGTACCTGGGTCTGCCCGCCGACGGGGAGGACGTCTACGCGCACCACTCACTCGTGGAACTGGCCGCCGAGCCGGTCACCGACCCGGCACACGCCCGCCCGCTGCTGCTGGTGCACGGCATGGTCGACGACAACGTGGTGGCGGCGCACACGCTGCGGCTGTCGGCGGCGTTGCTGGCCACCGGCCGGCCGCACTCGGTGCTGCCGCTGACCGGCGCCACCCACATGGCCACCGGCGGCCTCGCCGAACGCCTCCTCCGCCTCGAACTCGACTTCCTCCGCACCCACCTCGGCACGTGAGCCGCGGCTACGTTCGACGCCGTGCCACTCGCACGAAGGGTGCGACGATGGAGACGACCTGGCAGGCAGGATCCCGGCGAGACGAGCGGAGGTGACCATGACCGTGGCGGTGTTCGACCACGAGGGCCCGTGGACCGAGGAGGAGTACCTCGCCCTCGGCGAGACCTCCCAGCGCGTCGAACTCTTCGACGGGAGCCTGCACGTGACCCCCGCCCCCACCCCACGCCACCAGCGGATATCACGAAAGCTGGGCAACATCCTGGAAGCGGCGGCCGAAGCCGTCGGTTTGGAACTGCTGGAAGCGGTGAACGTTCGGCTGCGACCAGGGCGCATTCCGATCCCGGATCTGGTGCTCATCAGACCGGTCAACCTGGACGACCCGTACATCGAGGCAGCCGACGTTCGACTTGTCTGCGAGATCATCTCGCCCGGCAATGCGGCAACGGACAACGTCCTCGAGATGCACTACTACGCCTCCGCCGGCATCGAGTGGTATCTGCTGGTCGAGCAGTCGACCGGCGGGCTCCGCCTCTATCAGCGGCATGGTTGTCACTACGTCGAGCATCAGGCGGCCGGGCGGGGCGCAGTGCTCGAGCTGAACGCACCCGTCAAGGCGAAGGTCCGCCCCGAGGATCTCGTACCCTGACGGTTGTCAGTCGGCTGGCCTAGGGTCGGGCCATGAGTGAGTTCGGGGTGGCCGAGGTGGCCGTGCAGGCGGCGCTGGACGCGGGCGCCCGCTACGCCGACGTCCGGGTGATGCATCGGCGCTACGAATCGATGTCCGCCCGCAACGGCGAGATCGAGTCACTGACCCAGGACGAGAGCGTCGGCCTGGGTGTCCGCGCGCTCGTCGGTTCGAGTTGGGGCTTCCACGCCGTACCGGAGCTGTCGGACCGGGCCGCGCGCGACGCCGGCCACCGGGCCGCGCGGACCGCGGCGGCCAGCGCGCTGGTTCCGGGCCCGCCCGTCGACCTGGTCGCGGTCGACCCGGTCACGGCGAGCTGGTCCGCACCCTGCGAGGTGGATCCGCTCCGCGTCTCCCTCGCCGTCAAGGGTGACCTGCTGGTGGCGGCCACCCGCACCATGGCCGAGCACGGTGCCGACCTCGCCGAGGGGCTCTACCAGGTCTGGGACACCGCGAAGTGGTTCGTCTCCAGCGAGGGGCACCGCATCGACCAGCGCATCCGCGAGTGCGGCGGTGGCATCTCGGCCACCTCCGTCGGCGCCGGTGAGACCCAACGCCGGTCCTGGCCGAGCTACCGCGGCCAGTACGGCACCACCGGCTGGGAGCTCGTCGACTCGCTGGAGTTGGGCGCGCACGCGGCGCGGATCGCCGAGGAGTCCCGGGCGCTGCTGACCGCGCCGCTCTGCCCCACCGGCGAGACCGACCTGATCCTCGGGGGCGAGCAGCTGGCCCTGCAGATCCACGAGTCGGTCGGGCACGCCATCGAGCTGGACCGGATCCTCGGCTGGGAGGCGGCCTTCGCCGGCACCTCGTGGTTGGATCTCGCGCAGCTCGGCTCGCTGCGTTACGGCTCCGAGCTGATGACCGTCACCATCGACCCGACCATTCCCGGCGCGCTGGGCAGCTTCGGCTACGACGACGAGGGCTCACCGGCGGTCAAGCGCGACGCGGTGCGGGACGGTCGTTGGGTGGGCGTGCTGGCGGGCCGGGACTCGGCGGCCGTCGCGGGCCTGGACCACGGCGGCAGCGTACGCGCCGACGGCTGGGCGCGGCTGCCGATGGTGCGGATGACGAACGTGGGCCTGGAGCCCGGTCCGCACACCCTGGAGGAGATCGTCGCCGCGACCGACAACGGGGTGCTGATGGACGTCAACCGGTCCTGGTCCATCGACGACAAACGGCTGAACTTCCAGTTCGGCTGCGAGATCGGCTGGGAGATCCGCAACGGCCGGCGGGGGCGGATGGTGCGTAACCCGACCTACACCGGCATCGGCCCGCTGTTCTGGCGCTCGATGGACATGCTCTCCTCGGAGACGATCCCGTGGGGCACCCCGAACTGTGGCAAGGGTCAGCCCGGCCAGATCGGGCACACCGGGCACCCGTCGGCCCCGGCGCGTTTCCGCAACGTCCGGGTGGGGGTACGCGCATGACCGGCCGCCGACGGACGACCCGTCGATGCGCGGTGGTGCCGCCGGGCGGTGTCGCCAACCGCGAGGAGACAGCGTGAGTGGCACGCCGGTGCGGGCCGGTGACGCCGTGTTGGACCTCGCCGGCCGGGTGGTGGATCTGGTCAGCCGGCTCGCCGGGACGGCCGCCCAGGCGGAGGTGACGGTGGTCCGGGCCGAGTCTGCGTTGACCCGGTTCGCCAACTCGGCGATCCACCAGAACGTGGCCGCGTCCTCCGTGAACGTCCGGCTGCGGGTCCACCTGGCCGGGCGTACCGCCGCCGGCAGCGGGAACGCGGTCACCGCCGACGGCTTGCGCGCGTTGGTGGAGCGGGTGCTGACGGCGGCCCGGTTCACCCCGCCGGATCCGGCCTGGCCGGGACTCACCCCCGCGGCACCGGTGGCGTCCGCGCCGGAATGGGATCCGGCGACCGCCCACGCGGGGCCGGACCAGCGGGCCGCCCTGGTCCGGGCGTTCGTGGACGCGGCGGGCGGGTTGGTGACCGCCGGTTACTGCCGCACGGGTCACCGGGTCACGGCCTTCGCCAACTCGGCTGGTCACTCGGCGCAGGGGCAGGCGGCCGAGGCGGCGATGGACGGGATCGCCCGGGCCGGCGGTGCGGACGGCACCGCCCGACAGCACGCCGACCGGGTCGCCGACCTCGACGGGGCCGGCCTGGGCCGGCGGGCCGCGGCGAAGGCCCGGGCGGCGGCCCACCCGGTCGAGCTGCCACCCGGACGCTATCCGGTGGTGCTGGAGCCGGCTGCCGTCGCGGACCTGCTGCAGAATCTGGCCTGGTACGGCTTCAACGGCCGGCGGTACGCCGAACGTCAGTCCTTCGCCGTCCCCGGTACGGCCCAGTTCGATCGCGCGGTGACCCTGGTCGACGATCCGTTGGCGGTCTCGGGGCTGCCGTTCGACCTGGAGGGCACTCCGACCCGGGCACTGACCCTGGTGGACGCGGGCACCACCAGGGCCGTCGCCCACGATCGGCGCAGCGCCGCCGAGCTGGGGGTCGCCTCGACCGGGCACGCCTGGGCCGGCGGCGCCACCTTCGGCCCGATTCCGCGCAACCTACGCCTCACCCCGGCCGGCACGGCGGGCGCAACCGACTCGTCGGGTGCCCCGCTGGCCGGGGGGCATGGGGTCGTCGATCCGGAACCGCCGGCCGCCGCCCTGGTCACCGGCGGCCCGGCGACGGACGGCGCGATCGGGGATCCGGACACCGCCGCCCTGGTCTCCCGGATGGAGCGCGGCCTGCTGGTCAGCGACCTCTGGTACACCCGGGTCCTGGATCCGTTGAGTCTGGTCGTCACCGGCCTGACCCGCAACGGGTTGTGGCTGGTCGAGGACGGCCGGGTGACCCGGGCGGTCCGCGATCTGCGCTTCACCGAGTCGTACCCGCGGGCGCTCGCCCCCGGGTCGGTGCTGGAGTTGGGCCGGCGCTCGGTACGCCTGCCGGACCGGACGGACGGCGTCTGGTGGGAGGGGCCGTCGTTGCGGCTGGCCTCGTGGAACTTCACCGGCGGGGCGTCCGGCTGACCGTTTGTCGATCTTTTCCGCACGCTCGTATATCGATCTTGACGAGAGGCTTTCCAAAGTGCGGGACACACGGGACACTGCCTTGCGCGGACGGCCCGCCTAGATCGGCGTAACGTGTGTCACTTAGCTGCTCCGGTACGCCGGCGCGGTCGTTGGTGTGCGCATGACGCGACAGGCGGGTGCGGGTTCGCCCGGGTCCGCGTGCCGCCCGTAAGTGTTCCGCCGCCCGTGACAGGGCCCCGTCAGGGAGACGACGCGAATGACATCATCGGCAACGAAACCGCGGGGTGTGCGCGCACGCGCCGCCATCGCGGCGAAGACGTTGCGGACGGACCGTTGGTGGTTTGCCCCGCTGATCACGGTCATCGGGCTCAGCGCGTGGGTAGCGTACGCGACGGTCCGGGTCTTCATGCACGACTTCTACTGGGTCGAGGATTACCACTACCTGACCCCGTTCTACTCGCCGTGCGTGACGGACCGGTGCCTGCCGGAGGCCGCCCACTTCGGGCGGTACCTGCCCGGCTGGTGGATCATCCCGGACGCCGCGTTCACCCTGCCGTTCCTGCTGCTGTTCCGGCTCACCTGCTACTACTACCGCAAGGCGTACTACCGGTCGTTCTGGCTGTCGCCGCCGGCCTGCGCGGTGCCCGACGGCCACGCCTCCTACGGGGGTGAGACCCGGTTCCCGCTGATCGTGCAGAACTCGCACCGGTACTTCTTCTACTTCGCCGCGATCATCTCGCTGATCAACACCTGGGACGCGATCCTGGCCTTCCACAGCCCCGAGGGCTTCGGCTTCGGGCTGGGCAACCTGATCCTGCTCGGCAACGTGGTCATGCTCTGGGCGTACACGATCTCCTGCCACTCCTGCCGGCACATCATCGGCGGGCGACTGAAGAACTTCTCCAAGCATCCCGTCCGCTACCGGGCCTGGGGATACGTCTCCTGGCTGAACGTCCGGCACATGCAGCTCGCCTGGATCACGCTCGGCACGCTGGCCCTGACCGACTTCTACGTCATGGCCGTCTCCGCCGAGTGGATCTCCGACCTGCGGTTCATCAACTGAGGGCCCCTGACATGACGACCACTACCACTCGCATCGAACGACACCACTACGACGTCGTCGTGATCGGGGCCGGCGGCGCCGGCCTGCGCGCGGCGATCGAGGCGCGGCTGGCCGGCAAGAAGACCGCCATCATCTCCAAGTCGCTGTTCGGCAAGGCGCACACGGTGATGGCCGAGGGCGGCGCCGCCGCGGCCATGGGCAACGTGAACAGCCGGGACAGCTGGCAGGTGCACTTCCGGGACACCATGCGTGGGGGCAAGTTCCTCAACAACTTCCGGATGGCGGAACTGCACGCCAAGGAGTCGCCGCAGCGGATCTGGGAGCTGGAGACCTACGGTGCGCTGTTCGACCGCACCAAGGACGGCAGGATCTCGCAGCGCAACTTCGGTGGCCACGAGTACCCCCGACTGGCCCATGTCGGCGACCGGACCGGTCTGGAGCTGATCCGCACCCTCCAGCAGAAGATCGTCTCGCTGCAGCAGGAGGACAAGCGCGAGCACGGTTCGTACGACGCTCGGATCAAGGTCTTCTCCGAGACCACCATCACCGAGCTGCTGCTCGACGGCGACCGCGTCGCCGGCGCCTTCGGCTACTACCGCGAGTCCGGCGAGTTCGTCCTCTTCGAGGCCCCCGCCGTGGTGCTCGCCACCGGCGGCGTCGGCCGGTCCTACAAGGTCACCTCCAACTCCTGGGAGTACACCGGGGACGGTCACGCGTTGGCGCTGCGGGCCGGGGCGACCCTGATCAACATGGAGTTCCTCCAGTTCCATCCGACCGGCATGGTCTGGCCGCCGTCGGTGAAGGGCATCCTGGTCACCGAGTCGGTACGCGGTGACGGTGGCGTCCTGAAGAACTCCGAGGGCAAGCGGTTCATGTTCGACTATGTCCCCGACGTCTTCCGCAAGCAGTACGCGGAGACCGAGGAGGAGGCGGACCGCTGGTACGACGACCCGGACAACAACCGGCGCCCGCCGGAGCTGCTGCCCCGCGACGAGGTCGCCCGGGCGATCAACAGCGAGGTCAAGGCCGGTCGGGGTACGCCGGCCGGCGGCGTCTACCTGGACATCGCCTCCCGGTTGCCGGCCGAGGAGATCCGTCGTCGCCTGCCGTCGATGCACCACCAGTTCAAGGGGCTGGCCGACGTCGACATCACCAAGGAGCCGATGGAGGTCGGCCCGACCTGCCACTACGTGATGGGCGGAGTGGAGGTCGACCCGGACAGCGGTGCCGCGTACGGCGCGGTGCGGGGGCTGTTCGCCGCCGGTGAGGTCTCCGGCGGCATGCACGGCTCCAACCGGCTCGGCGGCAACTCCCTGTCCGACCTGCTGGTCTTCGGCAAGCGGGCGGGGGGCCACGCGGCCACCTACGTCGACCAGCTCACCGGTCGGCCCCGGGTGACGGTGGCGGCGGTGGAGACCGCGGTGGAGACGGCCCTGGCGCCGTTGCAGCGGGACACCGGCGAGAACCCGTACACCCTCCAGCAGGACCTCCAGGCGGTGATGGGGGATCTGGTCGGCATCATCCGACGGGAGGCCGAGTTGGCCGACGCGCTGTCCCGCCTGGCGGAGCTGCGCGAGCGGGTGGCGAAGGTCAGCGCCTCCGGCGGTCGGCGGTACAACCCGGGCTGGCATCTGGCGCTGGACCTGCGCAACATGCTCGTCGTCTCGGAGTGCACCGCGAAGGCGGCGCTGGAGCGTCGCGAGTCGCGCGGCGGGCACACCCGCGAGGACTTCCCCACCATGGATCCGCAGTGGCGGCGGGTCAACCTGGTCTGCTCGCTGGTGGGCGACACCGTCCGGCTGGAGCGCAAGCCGCTGCCGAAGATGCGCTCCGAGCTGATCGGCCTGTTCGACCGCGCCGAGCTGGCCAAGTACCTCACCGACGAGGAGCTCACCGAGTTCGACGCCCTCGTCGCCGCCGATGCCGCCGCCGCTGACGTCGAGAAGGAGAACCGCTGATGGGGACGAAGCGCCAGTTCCGGATCTGGCGGGGTGACGCCGAGGGTGGCGACCTGCGGGACTACACGGTCGAGGTCAACGAGGGCGAGGTGGTCCTCGACGTGATCCACCGGTTGCAGGCCACCGACGCGCCCGACCTGGCCTGCCGGTGGAACTGCAAGGCCGGCAAGTGCGGCTCCTGCTCCATGGAGATCAACGGGATGCCCAAGCTCGGCTGCATGACCCGGATGTCGACGTTCGAGGAGAACGAGACGATCACGGTGACCCCGCTGCGGACGTTTCCGATCATCCGGGACCTGGTCACCGACGTGTCGTTCAACTACGAGAAGGCGCGGGAGACGCCCGCCTTCGCTCCCCCGGCCGATCTGGCTCCCGGCGACTACCGGATGCAGCAGGTCGACGTGGAGCGCTCGCAGGAGTTCCGCAAGTGCATCGAGTGCTTCCTGTGCCAGAACGTCTGCCACGTGATCCGTGACCACGACGAGAACAAGCAGGCGTTCTCCGGACCCCGGTACTTCATCCGGGCCGCGGAACTGGACATGCACCCGCTGGACACCAGGACCGACCGCAAGGACTACGCGCAGACCGAGCAGGGTCTGGGTTTCTGCAACATCACCAAGTGCTGCACCGAGGTCTGCCCCGAGCACATCAAGATCACCGACAACGGGATCATCCCCATGAAGGAACGGGTCGTCGACCGCAGGTACGATCCACTTGTGTGGCTCGGTAGCAAGATCTTCCGGAGGGGTCAGGTGCCTCAGACCAGCGTGACCAGCGGACACTCCCCGGGCGCGGTGCGCTCCAGCGCCGCGGGCGGCGGTGTGCACTCACACGCCGGCGGCTCCCACGACGCCCAGGCCGAGGTGCAGGCCCAGCAGGGCGTCAACTGGCACCGCGAGGTGCCCCACCCGACCGCCCCCGCGGTCGACGCCAGCGGCAAGCTCCCCCTCACGGAGCTGACCTTCGACCGCGCCGCGGCTCCGTCGCCCTTCGGCGACGACGTCACCTTCCCCCTCCCGCCCGAGCACCTGAACTTCGCCCACCCCGACCAGGACAAACCCCACCACTAACCCCTGCACCCTTCCGCGTTGATCATGAGGTTAGCGGCAGTAGTCGATCTCCACGATGCCGCTAACCTCATGATCAACAGGGTTGTCCACAGGGGCTGCGGTAGGGCGGGGAGGTTCGCCAGCCTGGGGGGATGGTTCGTGAGGGGTGGATTCGGCAGGTTGCGGCGGGGCAGGACGGGCTCGTGTGCCGGGAGCAGGCACTGGGGTACGGGTACACCCGGCATGAGGTCGACAATCTGGTCACCTCGGGGCGGTGGCAGTCGCCGGCTCGGGCGATCTATCTCCCGCAGCCGGTCTGGGCGGTCAAGCCGTCCCGGCGCCAACAGGTCCGGGCCGCCCTCATGTCGCTGGGACCGGCCGCCTACGCGGTCCACGGCACCGCTGCCGAACTCCACGGAATAGCCGGCCTGCCGAGGTCCGACGAGATCCACGTCGGTCTGCCGGGGACGGCCGCCAAGCGGGCGCGGGTCGGGCAGCCCGACGTCGTACTGCACCAACTGGGGCACCCGGCGGGTTCCCTGGTCAGCCTGGACGGGCTGCCCGCCACAGACGCCATCGCCACGGTCGGCGACGTGATCCTGCGGGTGGGGCGGTATCCGGCCGTATCGGTGCTGGACTCGGCTCTGAACCGGGGACTGCTGGTCGAAGACGACCTGGCGTCGATCGCCCACCAGATCAGGCGTCGACGGGGTGCGATCGCGGCCCGCGGATACCTCGCGGAGGCCGACGGGCGAGCCCAGTCCCCGCTGGAGACCCGCACCAGGCTGCGCTGTGTCGACGGCCGGGTGCCACCCGACGCGCTGCAACTGGAGATACGCGACGATGACGGATACCTGCTCGGCATCGGCGACCTCGGCTGGCGCGCGCCTCAGGTGATCGCGGAGGCCGACGGCCAGGCCCCGCACACCCTCCCGGACGCAATCTTCACCGATCGCCGCCGCCAGAACCGCCTGGCCAACGCCGGCTGGACAATCCTCCGCTTCACCTGGCAGGACACCCTCGACCCCGCCTACATCCCCTGGATCGTGCGCCAGGCCTTGGCCACGTCCCGCCACCGTTGATCATGAGGTTAGCGGCATCGTGGAGATCGACAACTGCCGCTAACCTCATGATCAACGCGGAACGGTCAACGCGGAGTGGTCAGGGGGTCAGGAGGGGGCGGAGGGCGGCGACTATGGGGGCGTCGGCGGGGAGCCAGGTGACGGTGTCCAGGTCGGTGGCGGAGAGCCAGCGCAGGGCGGAGTGTTCGAGGGCCTGAGGCTCGTCGTCGTGCAAGAGGCGGGCGGCGTACACCTTCAGCACCGACCGGCCGTGTGCCATCCGGACGTCACGGCCGATGCGCGCACCGATCTCCACGCGTACGGCCAGTTCCTCGACGCACTCGCGGGCCAGCGCCGCCGTCTCGGTCTCACCCGGCTCCACCTTGCCGCCGGGAAACTCCCACATGCCCGCCACCTCGGGCGGGGCGGATCTGGCACAGGCCAGCACCCGTCCGTCCCTGATGATGGCCGCGCCGACGATCACCTTCGGATCGCGCCGTACGGCGTTTCCGCCGCCGTTCGCCCGTTCGGTCCGCACGGCCGTCCAGGGTGCCAGATCAATCGGCGGTTTGGGTAGCGTGGTCGTCCGTCAGGCCAGGAATACCCGGAAGTGTGGGCGTGGACACACCCTCCGTGCGACGTAAGACTAGGAGCACCGACAAAGACACGGGGCGGCGACGATTTGGCCACAAGCCGGCAACGAAGCCTGGGAGGAGCGGTGATGCGTGCGCTGTTCGGCGGTCGGACGAAGCACGACTACCTCAGCGACGCCCTCACCCTACTGTCCGGTTGGACGCGTGAGGGCGAGCAGATCCGACGGACTCTCGTCATCGACGACACGCAACACGCGGCGCTCACCGAGCGGGTGAAGGTGGTCGCCGACGCACTGCATCTGCGACCGGAGATCAGCCGGCGCGCCGATCACACCCAGATCCGGGTCGGGCACGGCAACGAGCCCCTCTCCGAGGGCGAGGTCCTCCTGGCCGCCCGCATCGAGGACGCCTACCGCGCGGTCACCGAGAGCTGACGGTGCGTCCGCTGGCGGACGCTGCCTACCGTGGGCTTCATGGCCAACGCGACCTATGACCGCAAGGAACAGTTCCAGCAGATCCAGAGCGGCCTGCTCGACGGTGAACAGATCATCGCCGTCTACGACGCCGTCGGCACCGGCACCGGGTTCATCGGGCTGACCGACCGGCGCGTCATCATCCAGGACCGCTCGTTCGTCGGCAAGAAGTACGCGATCACCAGCATCCCGTACTCGAAGATCACCAGCGTGAGCGTGGTCAGCAACAAGTCCTGGGGTGGCTCGTTCTTCTCCACCGGCGCGATCGCCATCCACGTCGGCACGCACACCTACGAGGTGGAGTTCCGGGGCGACCAGAAGAGCCACCACGTCCACAACGTCATCCTGCACTACATCAGCTGACCGACCCCGCAGGCGCAGCGCCTCCTGCAGCGTCGCGGCCCGAGCGGTCAGCCGCCATCCACGTCGGCCCTCGCGGGTGCGGACGGCAGCCACCTTCCCGCCGGGGCAGCCACTGAATCACCACTGCCAGGGAGGACGCCCCCTCCTCCGGGGGAGGTGGCCCGGCGCTGCTCGTTCCTACCGTGAGCGCATGAAGAGGCACGGACGGCGCGACGACGTCGCTGTCACTCGCGATGACCGCGACAAACGGTACGGGGACCGCGACCATGGTGGCCGAGCCGTGACGATCAACAGGCACCTTCGAATCGTCGCTGCGGTGTGGCAGATCGCATACACCCTGGTCCACATGTCGTTCACCACCAACGGTGGGCCACGCTTCCTGAACGGTCGGGAATCCTACTTTCCCGGCGGATGGGTTCCCGTGGTGCTCGGCGCCCTCGCGGCGGTCGGATGCCTCAGCGCAGCAGTGACCGCCCGCAGCGAGCTGAGCGACGCCAACCGCTACGTGCTCGCCGGGTTCAACGCGGTCGCGGGCGCCGCCCTGTGCGGGTACTCGTTCCTGTTCCCGGTGGTCGTGGTATCGCTGCTGTTCGAGGGCGCCCGACCCGGCAGTCTCGCCAGCCTGCTGGTGACGGGCAGCGGCATCATCGGCGGAATTCTCTGCCTGATCATCGCCGCGGGCGAGCGGCGGCTGGCCGCACAGCCTTGCGCGGCCTGCGGACGCGCCCACGGAAGGTCACCGGAAAGCCGGTTGGAGCCGGCGCCCACCTGGGCCTTCACCGGCGCCTACCTCGCCGTCGCCGGTTTCCTGGCTCGGATGAGCGTGTGGCTCAGCGACACGATCGTCGGCCGCTGGCCGTCCGCAGCGAGCCGGGCGAGCGGCATGTCGTGGACCGCGATGGCGGTGTTCATGGTGCTGATGGGCCTGGCCGGCACGCTGTTGCCGCTGGCCCTGGCGCACCGCTGGGGTCGAGTCTGGCCGGCCTGGTCGGGGCCGCTGCGCGGTCGGGCGGTGCCTCGGTGGCTGGTGCTCGGTCCTGGCCTGTTCACAGGGGCGAGCCTGACCGCGTACTTCGGCATCGCTGGGATGACCGCCTGGATCCGAGGCGATCTCGGCGGCCCGTTTCCCCGCTTGGCATTGGAGATGGGCGGCTACACGCTCTGGGGTGCTGGGCTGCTGGTGGCCGCCGCGTCGTACTTCGCGCTGACCCGGCCCCCGTGCCCGCGGCTGGACACCCAGAGCACCGGTCAACCCGTCGCACGCGATGCTCCCGGTGTCGAACCATGTCGGTATCGCCGAGGCGAGCCCCGCTGATCCATTCACGATCACCGGCGCCCTGGTCGGCCTGCCCATCTTCCTGGCGTGGGCGGTGGCGCTCCCCGTCGCCGGCTGGTCGTACTTCCGGCGTACCCGCCGAGCGGCCCAGCCCTTCTCGAAGAAGCCGTGACCACGGCCTGACCCGCCAGCGTTCCGCCCTCCCGAGGCGGCGGTGCCCATCAAACCCGGTTGCCGTCGGCCATCGATGCCGATTGACTCACCAGCGAACCGCACGAAGGGAGCGACGACATGAGGCACATCAGGACGCCCAGGCAGCGCGTAGACATCGTCAACCCCATCGAATCGAGGCTTCGTGCGTACGTGGGAATCATCGAACAAGGCGCCGTGCGGCGCCGGTAGCAACGACGGAGGCCGCTGATGTCGGTCTTCGACGATCCGGGACACTTCGGCCGGCTCTGGGCCGACACCTATGACCTGCCGGGCGGCGTACCCGACCCGGCACCGGCGGTGGAGTTCCTCGCCGAGCTGGCCGGCGACGGCCCCGCGCTGGAACTGGCCATCGGCACCGGACGGGTCGCCCTTCCGCTGGCCGAACGCGGGATCAGAGTGGAGGGGGTCGAGGCGTCACCGGAGATGGTCGCGAAGATTCGGGCCAAGCCCGGTGGCGGCGACATCCCGGTGGCCATCGGCGACATGGCGGATGTGCCGGTGACCGGCCCATACACAATGGTGTTCCTGGTCTTCAACACCCTGTTCAACCTGGTACGCGCCCAGCGGCAGGCGGACTGCTTCCGTAACGTGGCCCGCGTGCTCGCTCCCGGCGGCGCGTTCGTCATCGAGACGTTCGTGCCCGACCCGGCGGACTTCGACCGGGACGAGCAGGTCCAGATACGGGAGGTGACCGAGGACTCGGCCACCATCCGCCTGCACCGGTACGACCGGGAGGCGCAGACGTTCCTCCGGCAGACCATCACGTTCCACTCCGCCGGGGTGCACCTGCACCCGTTCGCGATGCGTTACCTGTGGCCGGAGCAGATCGACGAGCTGGCGGAGCAGGCCGGTCTCCGGCTCGCCGCGCGGTACGCCGACTGGGACCGGTCACCCTTCGGCCCGGACCGCACCTCACACGTCTCCGTGTACCGGCTCGGGTGATCCACTGCGCGGGTACGGCGGTCCGGCCGTCGTACCCGCGCCACAGCGCGCACTGATCGGCTCGCGCCGGGCTGGGATACTGGCCGCATGCCGATCCGTGCGTCACTGACGGCCAGACTTCGACAGATCCGGGACCGAGGCCGTGGGCGTTGGCTACGCCGGGCGGTGCTGGCCGGAGTGTTCGGTGTGGTGCTGCTGACCGCCGGCGTGTGGGCGAGCGCGAGTTGGATCCGCTCCGGCGCGCAGGGGCGCACCCACCCGGTCGCGACGGTGCCCGAGGCCCCGGTCGCCCTGGTCCTGGGCACCCGGGTCCGGCCCGACGGCACACCGGCACCGTTCCTCGCCGCCCGGCTGGAGATCGCTCGCGAGCTGTACGTCACCGGCAAGGTCCGGGCGATCCTGGTCTCCGGCGACAACATGCGCCACGAGTACAACGAGCCTGAGGCGATGCAGCGCTGGCTGGTCGAGCAGGGTGTGCCGGCCGACAAGGTGGTGCTCGACCATGCCGGCTTCGACACGTACGACTCGTGCGCCCGGGCGAAGCGGATCTTCGGGGTGGAGCGGGCGACGGTGGTGACCCAGCAGTTCCACCTGGCCCGCGCCGTCACGGTCTGCCGGCACCTCGGCATCGACGCCAACGGCGTCGGCGACGAGACCGCCCGGGAGCTGAGCCACCGCACCTGGCGGATCAGCTCCGCCCGGGAGTACGGTGCCGGTCTCAAGGCCGCACTGGACGTGCTCTCCCGCCGCGACCCGGTGCATCTCGGCGACCGGGAGACCGGCATCGACGACGCCCTGCGCGCCGGCTGACACCGCCGCGACGGCCGGTCCGTCACTTCCCACACAGCAGGGCCGGCGCCTCGACCGTCCGACGCGCTCGGACGGTCGAGGCGGCGCGCCTACGCCACGAAGCGGGTACGGCGGCGACGGGCGATCAGGTAGGCGGCACCGCCGAGGAGCAACAGCAGTCCACCCACCGCAGCCACCGTCCCGGTCCGGGTGCCGGTAACCGGCAACCCGCCACCCTGACCGTCATCGTCGCCGGGTGCGCCCGGGCTGGCCGGAGGGGCGTCCGTCGGCGTAGCGGTGGGCGTGGCCGTCGGGGTCGCGGTGGGCGTGGCGGTCGGGGTCGGCGTCGGGGTGGTCTTGAGTACGACGCCGACGAAGCCGAGCGGGTTCGGCGGCTCCAGACCCACCAGCGGTGCCGTCGGGGCGGCCAGCGTCAGCGGGCCACCGGTGCCCCGGACCGCGCTGGTGCCCTGCCCGGCCCAGTCGTCGGCCAGCTTCTGGATGCCGCCGAGCCGGTCGACGTACTCCTTGCTGCGCCAGAAGTGGATGATCGACGAGATGTTCTCCGGGCGGGCGTCCGGCTTGGTGGCGATGCCGGCGCCCAGCGCCGCCAGGCTCGCGCCCGGGGCGAGCTCGACGTCGAACTCGCACCAGGCCGACTCCTGGTTGCTGTCGACGCCGTACCAGCAGTTCTCGTACGTCCTGGTGAAGTCCAGGTCGTTGAGGATCCGGATGTGCACGACCAGACCGTCGACCGGCGCGTCCCCCTTGTTGGTGACGCCGATCAGGGCGGGCACGTCCTCACCCTGACCAACCAGGTAGCCGCGGCGGCCGTCGGTCGGCGGGTGCTGCTCGGTGCCGGCCGCGAGCCTCGCCGAGTCGGGTGCCGGCCGGGCCGGAGCGGCAGCGGCGGGCGCGGCGGCGAGACCGGCCGCGAGGAGTGCGGCGCTGACAGCGCACAGGGCAGAACGAGGCGTGGTCAAGGGAACCCCCGTGGATCTCCGTCGATGACCGCGTCACGCTACCCGAGCCGGGTTACGCCGCGCAGAACGCCAGCCGTCTATTCGGGTGGGCCGCGGCCGCGTACCACACGATCAGGTGCAGCAGGGCCAGGGCGGGGTTGGTCTTCCAGGGCTCCTGCGGCGTGAACATCGGCACCTGCCGAGTGTCCCGCCTCGCTGCGGCGCCCGCTGCCCGCCTCAGACGTTGAAGCGGAACTCGACCACGTCGCCGTCCTGCATCACGTACTCCTTGCCCTCGATGCGGACCTTGCCCGCCGCCTTCGCCGCAGTCATCGAACCGGCCTCGACCAGGTCGGCGTAGGAGACCACCTCGGCCTTGATGAAGCCACGCTGGAAGTCGGAGTGGATCACCCCGGCGGCCTCCGGGGCGGTCGCGCCGACCGGCACGGTCCAGGCCCGCGCCTCCTTGGGGCCGGCGGTGAGGTACGTCTGGAGGCCGAGCGTGCGGAATCCCACCCGAACCAGCTGGTCCAGCCCGGGCTCGGACTGCCCGATCGACTCCAGCAGTTCCCGGGCCTCCTCCTCGGGCAGGTCCACCAACTCGGACTCGATCTTGGCATCCATGAAGACCGCCTCGGCCGGTGCCACCAGCGCCCGGAGTTCGTCGAGGAACTGGGCGTTGTTCAGCTCGGCCTCGTCGACGTTGAAGACGTAGAGGAACGGCTTGGTGGTGAGCAGGTGCAGCTCACGCAGGTGCTCCAGCTCGATGTTGGCCGCCGCCGCACCGGCGTAGAGGGTGGTGCCGTTGTCCAGCACCTCGACCGCGGCCTTCGCGGCGGCCACCGCGGCCGCCCGGTCCTTACGGAGCTTGGCCTCCTTCTCCAGCCTGGGCAGCGCCTTCTCCAGCGTCTGCAGGTCGGCGAGGATCAGCTCGGTGTTGATCGTCTCGATGTCGTCGGCCGGTGAGACCTTGCCGTCGACGTGCACCACGTTCGGGTCGGAGAAGGCCCGCACCACCTGGCAGATCGCGGCGGCGTCCCGGATGTTGGCCAGGAAGGCGTTGCCCCGTCCCTGGCCCTTCGAGGCGCCGCGCACCAGGCCGGCGATGTCGACGAACGACACCGGGGCGGGGATCACCTTCTGCGAGCTGAAGATCTCGGCGAGCTTCTGCAGCCGCTCGTCCGGCAGCCCGACCACGCCGACGTTGGGCTCGATGGTCGCGAACGGGTAGTTCGCGGCGAGCACGTCGTTCTTGGTCAACGCGTTGAACAGGGTGCTCTTGCCGACGTTGGGCAGGCCGACGATGCCGATGGTGAGACTCACGACGAGCCAGCTTACGCGCTCCACCGCCGAACCTGGGCAGGCAGCCCCGGCGCGGCCGACGCAGCGGGCGCCACGGTCAAGAGCCGGTCCTGACCAGCCGGAGTTGATCTATCACCGTGGTGGCCAGCCTCCCGTCGCCGGCGGAAAGGGGCAGGTGCCGCAGCGTCAGTCGGTGGGCGCCGGCGGTGAGCCGGACCGTGCCGTGCGACGTCCAGCCGGTCAGCCGGTACCGGGCTGCCGACTCGGCGAACTCGCCAACCGGTCGATCATCGACGAGGTACGTCGTTCTCCCCGCATTCGGCCCGAGCAGGCGAACGTCGAACAGCTCGTAGTCACCGCCCTCGGGAACGGTGACCGTGACGGTGAATGAATCGTACGGTCGGGCGAAGAAACCCAGTGCGTACCCTTCGGTGTAGCCGTAGTGGCAGCAGTCGTTGGTGACCCACAGCTCGCAGGCCCGCCCGTCACATGCCGGGCGGGCCGGCGCCCCGCCGACCGTCACCGTCGTCGCGGGCTCATGGACCAACGCCTCCATGTTGAGAGTCACCACGACGCTGGTGGACGGGCTGACCGACGGGGTTGCCGGCGAGGCAGCCGGCGGGCCGACCGGCTGCGCGGCCGCGGGCACGCGGCCCGGGCGAAACAGGGACACTCCGACGGCCAGCAACGCGACCGCGAGAACCGCCGCTCCGACCGTGGCGAGAAGCCACCGCCGTCGGCGCGGCCGCTCGGCCGGCCGGCGCACCTCGACAACCACCCGGCCACTGAACCGGGAACTCTCCTCCGGCGGCGAACCGGCCGAGGAAACCAGCGCACGCACCTCGTACCTGCCGGCCGGCACCTCGGCCGGCACGTTCACCGTCACCAGGTACGAGACGGTGCTGTTGGCAGGGACGGCGCGCTGTGGTCGGTCGATGGTGAACCACGACGGTGGCACACCGTCGTCGGGGGCGAGGCGCAGCACTGCGGTGTCCGACGTCGCACTGGGATTGGAAACCGTGAAGACGATCTCGCCGTGCCCGGCCTGATCGAGAGTGAGGTGTGCGACGACCGCGTCGACCGTCCAGGCTGTGGTCATGAATCGACTCCGAGGAAGTCCGACAATCGTGGGTTTTTGAACTGTAGAAGAACGAGTCACCAGAGTGACGGTCAGAGTCACATGAACGACCGTCAATTCGACTCCGAGGGCCCCACCTCGACATTTCTGCAACTGACCGGGAGCGGACAACCAGCCTGTCGGATCAACTACCTGTTTCGTACCGCCGGGCCCGCTAGACATCAAATACAAGCGACCGGCGGGAGCTCGGATGAAGATTGTGACGGAAACCGCGACACACGAGATCGTCGCGTACGAGCAGGGTGAGCAGGCCCCGCTCGGCTACCAGCAGGGTGACGGGAAGTGCTACCGGGTGACGGAGGGCAGCGATCCGGGCCTCCGGTACCGGCTGCGGGTGCCGCTGTTGCCGAACACCCAACTGAAGGTGTGGCAGGGCCTGATTGAACCCCAGGTGGTGGCGGACCTGCTGGCCGACGACCCGGTGACGACGTCCGTGCCGCTGAACGGCACCGTCCGGGACGCCGCCAAGGTGACGCTCGCCTGCGGACTCGTCGGCGTGCACAAACCGGCGGCGTCGGACGACGAGTGGACCGGTTTGCACTGGGCGGAGATCGCCGCGTACCAGGTGGACCGCGCGATCGGCCTCGACTGCGTACCGGTGACCGTGCTCCGCCAGCAGCCGGTGGCCGGCTCCATCCAGCTCTGGGTCGACGGGTTGACCCACCTGGCGACAGCCCCACCCGAGGTGCTTCTCTTCGACCGGCTGATCGCGAACTCCGATCGCGGCAACGAGAACTCACCGAACTTCAAGGCGCACCCGCACGCCCCTCGGCACTGTGTCGCCTTCGACAACGGCTGCTCGTTCACCGCGACCGTCCTCGACGGCAAGCAAGGCGTCGAGGCGCCGGACCCGACGCTGGTCGCCCGGCTCACCACGCTGAAGGTCGATGATTTGTACGGTCTTCCCCCACAGAGCCGGGTCGACCTGGCCGACCGGGTCAAAAAGCTGCATGTCCTGTTCACCGCGTAGGCCACTCCACGGATCGGCATCGACGAGGAGGGACTCATGCTCACCGAGACCGAAATGAGTTACCCCGGCACGTCCTGGTTCGTGTTGCGGGCCGACGACGGACGACTGGTACGACCTTTCGATCTGTTCGTGCTCGATCACGATTTGCGGCCCACCGGCAAGAAGTACGTCCTCGAACAACGGGAGCCGGACCAATTCGAGGCGATGCATCGGCGACTATTGGAAGAGGTAATCGTCCAGCTTCCGGTCGGGACAGACCGCTGCGCCGGTCAACTGGCTGGGCACCCCATCCCCGCGGTCGGCGCTGCCGTTCCCGTCGGGAGCCGGTGGCGGCGTCAGTCCCGCTCGGCCGGTGCAGGCTGGCGCGGTGGCCCGTTACCCGCCCAGGGCGACACCCGCGGCGCGAGTTCGCCCGCTGCGGCGAGCGGCAGCGAGAACCGGTCGGCGGCCACCGGGCTGGCCGCGTACGACTCACGCAGCATCCAGTGGATCTCATCGGCCGTCCAGCCCAGCGTCGGCCGGGCCGCGATCTCCCGCAGCAGCCGCCGTGCGGCACGGGTGTCGTCGTCGTAGAAGCGCATGCACCAGTGGTGCACCCACATCCCGAGGGCGCGCACCCCGTCCGGTTCGAGCGAGCCGACCAGCCGGCCGCAGGCGGTGTCGCCGAAGGCGCGACCGGGGTCGTCGGCGCGGTCCCGCTCGATGGCACCGACCGCGGCCGGAGCCACGGCGCGCATCCGCCGATAGAAGCGCTGGACCACTGTCGGGTCGGGTGCCGGGTGCTCGTGTCCCGACGCCGCCCGACCCGCCACGCTCACCATTGCCGCACCCTTCTGAAGTTGGTGGCCGCACGCTACCCACCACAACCGACAGTTCTCCTCCCCCTGCCCGTCCCGCCCAGCCGAGCGACGGAGGGTGTGGTCCGAATTCCGCGAGCCGGGTGGGTGTCGGCAGGCGCATCATCGGTGACGTGGAACTTGACTTCGAGCGGTGCTACCGGGCCGTCGACAGCCGTGACCAGCGGTTCGACGGTTGGTTCTACACCGGCGTGACCTCGACCGGGATCTACTGCCGGCCGTCCTGTCCGGCGATGACCCCGAAGCGGCGTAACGTGCGCTTCTTCCCGTCGTCGGCGGCGGCCCAGCGGGCCGGGCTGCGCGCCTGCCGTCGCTGCCGACCGGACGCCTCCCCCGGCTCACCCCAGTGGGACGTACGGGCCGACGTGGTGGGTCGGGCGATGCGACTGATCGCCGACGGCGTGGTCGACCGTGACGGGGTACCCGGGCTGGCCGCCCGGCTCGGCTACACCGAACGGCACCTGCACCGGATGCTGCGGGCGGAACTCGGCGCGGGGCCGTTGGCACTGGCCAGGGCGCAGCGCGCGCAGACCGCCCGGACCCTGATCGAGACGACCGGGCTGGGGCTGGCCGAGATCGCGTTCGCCGCCGGCTTCGGCAGCGTCCGGCAGTTCAACGACACCGTACGCGCGGTGTACGGCACACCGCCGTCGCAGTTGCGCACCGGAAACGGCGCGTCGGTCGGCGGCGCGGGCACGGTCACCCTACGGCTGGCGTACCGGCCGCCGCTGCACGCCGTCGCGCTGCTGGACTTTCTCGCCCGGCGCACGCTGCCCGGGGTCGACGAGGTGGTCGACGGGGCGTACCGGCGGGGGCTGCGGTTGCCGCACGGCCCCGGCGAAGCCACCCTGATTCCGGCGACCGACCACGTGGCGGCGACGCTACGGCTGGCCGATCTGCGCGATCTGGCTCCCGCCGTGGCCCGGTGCCGGCGCCTGTTCGACCTGGACGCGGATCCGGTCGCCGTCGACCAGACGCTCGCCGCCGACCCCGCGCTGGCCGCGCCGGTGGCGGCCGAGCCAGGGGTACGCGTGCCCCGCGCGGCGGACGGCTTCGAGATGGCCGTTCGCGCCATCGCCACCCAGCAGGTCTCCCTGGTCTCCGCCCGCACCACCCTCACCCACCTCCTCGACCACACCGGCACCGTTGATCAAGAAGTTCTGGTCTCGGAGAGCGCTTCCGGCCGGCGCAATGCTCTTGGTCAACGGGATGGGGCGCAGAGTGGGGCGCTGCGCGGGTTCGCCACCGCGGAGGAGGTGCTGGGGGTGCCGGATTCGGGCTTCCGGATGCCGGGCGGGCGGCGCGAGACGATCCGGGCGGTGGCGCGGGCGGTTGCGGCCGGTGAGCTTGACCTGGAGCCGGGGGGCGACCGGGAGGAGACGGTGCGTCGGCTGACCGCGATCCCGGGCGTCGGCGCCTGGACCGCCGGCTACCTGGCCATGCGCGCGCTCGGCGACCCAGACACGTTCCTCCCCACCGACCTCGCGGTACGTCGCGGGGCCGCCGCCCTCGGCCTCACCGACAGTCCCGCAACCCTCGACGGGCACGCCGGCCGCTGGCGTCCCTGGCGGTCGTACGCCGTCATCCGCCTCTGGCGATCGGCGTAAGCCCGGCCGACCGGCCGCGCCTCGACCCGATCGTGCAGAGCAGCATCGACGAAACCCTGGAGAGCGACATGAGCAGTGCCACCAACATGATCGACAGCACCGTCGTCGACACCCCCGCCGGGCCGTTCACCATTCTCGTCGGTCCCGACGGCGCGGTGCGGGCGTCGGGCTTCGCCGCGGACCCGGCGAACCTGCTGCCGCTGGTACACCCGAGCCTGCGCGGTGAGCCGCGACATCGGCCGGACCTCGGCCCGGTCAGCGCGGCCGTCGCCCACTACCTCGCCGGCGACCTGGCCGCGATCGACGACATCCCGGTCGAACAGCACACCGGCGGGGTGTTCATGGCACACGCCTGGCAGGTGTTGCGCGACGTCAAACCGGGCGCACCGGTCACCTACACCGGGTACGCCGCCCTGGCCGGCCGTCCCACCGCGGTACGCGCCGCCGCCGCGGCCTGCGCCCGCAACGCCGCCGCCCTCTTCGTCCCCTGCCACCGGGTGCTGCGCACCGACGGCACGCTCGGCGGCTACCGCTGGGGGCTCCCGGTGAAACGCTGGCTCTTCGACCACGAACGCCTCAGCTGACGCGGCGTCCAGCCCGACTCCGCCGAACTCGAACGCCGCCCAGACCTCGCCGTGGCACCGCCAACGCCTCTTGCCAACGCGCAGAAAGCCCAGCACTCACCCACTGTGACTGTCGCGCTGAGTGATAGCCACCACGAGATCGCCGCCAGGTCACCGTGTCCCCTCCACACGCTTTGCTCTGCTTCAACCCACGCAATAGTCGACGACCAGCGCCGCGGCAGAGCGGCGGTCCGATCGCCGCCACGCGACACAGCACGGAGAGTAACCGTTGCGTGGGTTGAAGCAGAGCAAAGGAGCCCGATGGCACTTGGTGGACGAGGGCGGCAGCAACGCATTGTCACGGCCCTGACGAGCTGACAGGCCCGACAGGGGTGACGTGCCAACGGAACTGACGCACCGGCGAACTGGGCGTCTCTGACAACAAGCCGACAGGAGCGTCGCTGCCAGATACGGCTACCGTCGGGTAGTGGCTGCGGGGAGCGGCGGCGGCCCGGCCGACCGGGGCGAGATCCGTCGACATCCCCTGCGCAACCTCTGGCGGCTGCGCCGCTACCTGCGTCCGCACGCGGTCGAGTTCGGTTGGCTGCTGCTGGCCGGGCTGGCCGCCACGGCCGCCGGGATCGCCGTACCTTTGGTCGCGCAGAAGGTGGTCGACGGGCCGGTGGCCCGCCGTGACCTGACCGGCCTGTTCCTGCTGGCCGGGCTGGCCCTGCTGCTCGGCCTGGCGGAGGCCCTGCTGATCTTCATCCGTCGGTGGGTGCAGTCGTCGTCCTCGGTGGCGATGGAGGCGGCCATCCGCACCGACGTCTACGCCCACCTGCAACGGCTGTCGGCCAGTTTCCACGACCGGTGGCCGTCCGGGCAGTTGCTCTCCCGGATCACCAGCGACCTGTCGGTGCTGCGCCGGTTCCTCTCCTTCGGCCTGTTCTTCCTCGTGCTCAACCTGGTCACCTACCTGGTCGTGGTGGTGCTCCTGATCCGGTTGCACCCCGCGCTGGGCCTGCTGGTGGCGGCCAGCGCGGTGCCGCTGTTCCTGATCGCCCGCCGGTTCGGCCGGCACTACCACGTCGCCTCCCGCCGGATGCAGGACCAGCAGGGCGACGTGGCCACGCTCGTCGAGGAGACCGCGCAGGGCCTGCGCACGATGAAGGCGTACGGGCGCGGGCCGCAGCTGGCCGAGCGGTTCGCCGTCGGCACCAAGGCGTTGCACGACACCGGGGTCGGCAAGGGCCGGCTGCTCGCCCGCACCTCCGCGCTGCTCGACCTGGTGCCGAACCTGACCCTGGGCACGGTCCTGGTGGCCGGTGCCGCGGCGGTCGCCGGCGGACGACTCACCATCGGTCAGCTCGTCGCCTTCGTCAGCCTCCAGCTCATGCTGATCTGGCCGGTGCAGTCGCTGGGCTGGATCATCGCCAACGGGCAGGAGGCGGCCACCGCCGCCGACCGGATCCAGGAGGTGCTGGACACCCGGCCGGCCATCGTCGACCCCCCGATCGCCGTCGCCCTGGCCCGCTCGACGGTCCGCGGCCGGCTCCGCTTCGAGGCAGTGACCTTCCGCTATCCGGGCAGCGCCGCCCCGGTGCTGCGCGGCCTCGACCTGACCGTCGAGCCCGGCGAGACCATGGCCGTGGTCGGTGCCACCGGCAGCGGCAAGAGCACCCTGTTGTCCCTGGTGCCCCGGCTTCACGAGGTGAGCGCCGGCCGCATCACCCTCGACGGGCACGACCTGCGCGAACTGCGGCTGGACTCGCTGCGCGGCCTGGTCGGGGTCGCCTTCGAGGAGCCGACACTGTTCTCCATGTCGGTGTGGGAGAACCTCACCCTGGGTCGACCCGACGCCGACGAGGACGAGGTCCGGGCCGCCCTGGCACTGGCTCAGGCCGAGTTCGCCCACGACCTGCCGTGGGGGCTGCGTACCCGGCTCGGAGAGCAGGGCCTGTCGCTCTCCGGCGGCCAGCGGCAACGACTCGCCCTGGCCCGCGCGGTGCTGATCCGACCGGCTGTGCTCGTGCTCGACGATCCGCTCTCCGCGCTCGACGTGCACACCGAGGCGCTGGTGGAGTCGGCGCTCAGGCGGGTGCTGCGCGACACCACCGCGCTGCTGGTGGTGCACCGCCCCTCCACCATCGCCCTGGCCGACCGGGTCGCACTGCTGGAACACGGCCGGATCACCGCCGTCGGCACCCACACCGAACTGCTCGACAGCGTGCCCACCTACCGCGGGCTGCTCTCCGCCGAGCCGGCCGCGACGTCGATCACCGGGACACCCACCTCGGCCGATCCGGCACCCGGCATCTCTCCCCTGGTGCTCTCGTGACCGCCGCGTCAGCCGTGCCGGAGCCACCGCCCGAGGCGGACCCGGCCCACTGGCGCGGGGTGGCACCGGATCCGCACGCCGACCGCAGCCTCGCCGAGGACACCGACCCGGCGGCGGTGGCGCGGCTGCGGGCCCGCAGCCGCGCACTGCTGGCGGACGTGCTGCGCCCGCACCGGGCCCGGCTGGGCACGGCGGTCGCACTGCTGTTGACCCAGAACGCGGCGGCCATGTCCGGGCCGTACCTGGTCATGCTCGGCATCGACCGGGCGATCGAGCCGCTGCGGGCCGGCGAGCCCGGCCCGCTGATCACCGTGGCCGTCTCGTTCGCCGCCGCCGCCGGCATCGAGTACGCGGCCCGGCGCGGCTTCCTCGCCATCTCCGCCCGCATCGGCCAGGCCGTCCTGCTCGACCTGCGCCGCCGGGTGTACGCGCACTTCCTGCACCTGCCGGTGGCGTTCCACGAGCGGTACACGTCAGGGCGGATGATCTCGCGCCTGACCAGTGACATCGACTCGATAGCCGAGCTGGTGGACGGGGGTGTGGAGAGCCTGGTGATGGCCGCCCTGACGATCGTCTCGGTGGCCGGCATCCTGCTCTGGCTGGACCTGCCCCTGGCGTCGGTGACCCTGCTCGCGTTCCCGCTGCTGTTCTGGCTGTCCCGCTGGTTCGCTCGGGCCTCGGCCTCCGCGTACCGGCGTACCCGGGAGGCGATGGCCCTCGTCATCGTCCACTTCGTCGAGTCGATGCGCGGTATCCGGGCGGTGCAGGCGTACCGCCGCCAGGCCCGCAACCAGCACATCTTCGACGCGGTGAGCGACGACTACCGGCAATCCAGCCGGCACGCCTTCCACCTGATCGCGACCTACTCGCCGGGCATCAAGCTGATCGGCAACGTCACCGTCGCGGTGGTGCTCTGCTATGGCGGCGCCCGGGTGCTGGGCGGCGAGACCGGGGTCGGTGTGCTCGCCGCCTTCCTGCTCTACCTGCGTCGGTTCTTCGAGCCGATGCAGGAGCTGAGCCAGTTCTACAACTCGCTGCAGTCGGCGACGGCGGCGCTGGAGAAGCTCGCCGGGGTGCTCGACGAGCGGCCCTCGGTCGCCGAACCGACCCGACCCGTGCCGCTGCCCGACGGCCCCACCCGTGGCGCGGTCCGCTTCCACGCGGTGTCGTTCGGGTACCGCCCGGAGTCGCCGATCCTCACCGGGCTGGACCTCACCGTCCCCGCCGGGCAGACCGTGGCCCTGATCGGGCCGACCGGCGCCGGCAAGTCCACGGTGGCCAAGCTGCTCGCCCGGTTCCACGACCCGGACACCGGCACCGTCACGCTCGGCGGTGTGGATCTGCGTGAGGTGGCCGACGCGGACCTGCGCCGGGCGATGGTGCTGGTCACCCAGGAGACCCACCTGTACGACGGCACCATCGCGGACAACATCCGGTTCGGTCGTCCGGACGCCGACGACGACGCCGTCGAGGCCGCCGCCCGGGCGATCGGCGCGCACGACTTCATCTCGGCGCTGCCCGACGGGTACGCCACCGAGGTGCACCGGCGCGGTGGCCGACTCTCCGCCGGGCAGCGGCAGTTGGTCGCCTTCGCCCGGGCGTTCCTGGCCGACCCGGCGGTGTTGATCCTCGACGAGGCCACCTCGTCGCTTGACGTGCCGACCGAACGTCTGGTGCAGCGCGCGCTCGGCAGCATCCTGCGGGACCGGACCGCGCTGGTGATCGCGCACCGGCTCTCCACGGTGGAGACCGCCGACCGGGTGCTGGTCCTCGACCGGGGCCGGATCGTCGAGGACGGGCCGCCGGCCGAGCTGATCGCGGGTGGGGGCCGGTACGCCGACCTGCACCGCCAGTGGCGTGACTCACTGCTCTGACCCGTTCGTGATCAGGTAATGGCGTGCCCGCCACGGTCGCGGTGCCTACGATCGGCGAATGACTGATACGGCGAGGACGGCCCGCACCGGCGTCCCCGAGCGTCCGACTCTGGACGGGCTCGAGGAGACCTGGTCGCGCCGCTGGCAGGAGGAGGGCACGTACGCGTTCGACCGCACCAGGCAGCGGTCGGACGTATACGCGATCGACACCCCGCCGCCGACCGTATCGGGCGAGCTGCACATGGGGCACGTCTTCTCGTACACGCACACCGACCTGATCGCCCGGTTCCAACGGATGCGCGGCCGGACGGTCTTCTACCCGATCGGCTGGGACGACAACGGGCTGCCCACCGAACGCCGGGTGCAGAACGTGTACGGGGTGCGCTGTTACCCGTCGCTGCCGTACGACCCGGACTGGGCACCGCCGAGTGAGCCGGTCGACGACGCCGCCCGGAAGAACCCGACCCCGATCTCCCGGCGTAACTTCATCGAGCTGTGCGAGCGGCTGACCGTCGCCGACGAGCAGGTCTTCGAGGCGCTGTGGCGGCGGCTCGGCCTGTCGGTGGACTGGTCGCTGATGTACACCACGATCGGACCGGTGGCCCGGGCCACCTCCCAGCGGGCGTTCCTGCGCAACCTGTCCCGGGGCGAGGCCTACCAGGCCGAGGCGCCGACGCTGTGGGACGTCGGTTTCGCCACCGCCGTGGCGCAGGCCGAACTGGAGGACCGGGAACGCCCCGGCGCGTACCACCGGTTGCGCTTCCACGCGCCCGGCGGGCGGGAGGTGCTGATCGACACCACCCGGCCGGAGCTGTTGCCGGCCTGCGTCGCGCTGGTCTGCCACCCCGACGACGAGCGGTACGCGGACCTGGTCGGCACGACCGTGCGTACCCCGGTTTTCGGGGTGGAGGTGCCGGTGCGCGCGCACCCGCTGGCGGACCCGGCCAAGGGCACCGGCATCGCGATGGTCTGCACCTTCGGCGACCTGACCGACGTGACCTGGTGGCGGGACCTGGACCTGGACACCCGGGTGGTGATCGGCCGGGACGGCCGGCTGGCGCCGGAGCCACCGGCCGGGGTGCCCCCGCGGCCGTACGCGGCGCTGGCCGGGCAGCCGGTCAACGGTGCCCGACGGACCATCGTCGAGCAGCTGACCGAGGCGGATGACCTGGTCGGCGAGCCGCGCCCGATCAGTCACCCGGTGAAGTTCTACGAGCGGGGCGACCGGCCACTGGAGATCGTCTCGACCCGGCAGTGGTACCTGCGCAACGGCGGCCGCGACACCGACCTGCGGGAGGAACTGCTGGCCCGCGGCCGGGAGCTGCGTTGGGTGCCGGCGCACATGCGGCACCGCTACGAGCACTGGGTGGGCGGCTTGACCGGCGACTGGCTGGTAAGCCGGCAACGCTACTTCGGGGTGCCGGTGCCGGTGTGGTACCGGCTCGACGACGCTGGCGAACCGGACTGGACACAGCCTCTCACGCCGGCGGAGTCCGCGCTGCCGATCGACCCGTCCGAGGATACCCCGCCCGGGTACGACGAGTCGCAGCGCGGGGTGCCGGGCGGCTTCGTCGGCGACCCGGACGTGCTGGACACCTGGGCCACCTCGTCGCTGACCCCGCAGATCGTCGGCGGCTGGGAACGGGACCCGGACCTGTACCGGCGGGTCTTCCCGATGGACCTGCGCCCGCAGGGGCACGACATCATCCGCACCTGGCTGTTCGCCACCGTGGTCCGGTCGCATCTGGAGCACGGCGAGCTGCCCTGGCGGACGGCGGAGTTGTCCGGCTGGATCCTCGACCCGGACCGCAAGAAGATGTCGAAGTCCAAGGGGAACGTGGTCACCCCGATGGCGCTGCTGGAACAGCACGGCTCGGACGCGGTGCGGTACTGGTCGGCCAGTGGTAAGCCCGGCACCGACCTGGCCTACGACCCGGCCCAGATCCGGATCGGCCGGCGGTTGGCCACCAAGCTGCTCAACGCGTCGAAGTTCGCGCTCGGCCTGGGCGCGGCCGACGCGCTGCGCGCCCCGGCGACCGAACCACTCGACCGGGCCATGCTCGCCGAACTGTCCGAGGTGGTGGCGACCGCGACGACGGCGTTCGAGGGGTACGACCACACGGCCGCGCTCCAGGCCACCGAGTCGTTCTTCTGGCGGTTCTGCGACGACTACATCGAGTTGGTGAAGGAACGCGCCTACGGCAGCGGGGCCGGGGCGGACTCGGCCCGGGCGGCGCTGGCCACCGCGCTGTCGGTGCAGTTGCGGCTGTTCGCGCCGGTGCTGCCGTACGCGACCGAGGAGGTCTGGTCGTGGTGGCGGTACGGTTCGGTGCACCGCGCGCCGTGGCCGACCACGTACGAGGTGGGCCGGGCGATCCAGGGTGACGGTGACCCGCACCTGCTCCGGCTCGCCGCCGACGCGCTGGGGCAGGTCCGCCGGGCCAAGTCGGAACGGAAGTTGTCGATGAAGGCGGAGGTGCCGCTGGCCGAGGCGCTCGGCCCGGCCGCCCTGCTCGACCAGCTCACGCTGGTCATCGACGACCTGCGCGCCGCCGGCCGGATCGGCAAGCTCGACCTGCTCCCGGACCGCACCCCCGAACTGGTCATCGCCTGCGCCTTCTGACCCCGCCCTGACCCGCACGCCGCTGGCACCCGAGCAACATCGGGGAAGGTGCTGCCCCGACGGCGCGGGAGGCAGCACTTCCTCCGAAAGTGCTGCCTCCCCGCGCCCGCCCCGAAAGTGGGTCAGCTGGTTTCGCCGGCTACCGAGAAGGAGCGTAGGCGGTCGATGGAGAGGAAGGTGGCGGCGACGATGATGAGTACGGTCATCACCGCCGCCACCGGCACGGAGACCGTGGTGGCGAGCAGGTCGGTCGGGGCGAGCCGGTCGGCCAGGGCGATCACGTAGTGCTGGATCGACAGCACCCGGGTGCCGGTGACCACGTTGCTGAGCAGCCCCTCCCAGATCAGCACGTAGACCAGACCGAGCAGCACCGGTCGCCGGGTGAGCAGGCTGGCCGCCACGAACAGCGCCGTGTAGGCCAGCGCACCGACCGACGCGGCGGCGGCGAGCGCCACGCCGAGGCGTACCGAATCGGCCAGCAGGCCCGCCGCGAACAGCGGGACCGCGACGGTGACCGCGGTGACCCCGGCCGCGACGGCCAGCTTCGGCAGTACGATCTGCGAGCGCGGCAGTGGCGTGGTGAGCACGTGCACCACCGTGCCGTCGTCGATCTCGGCGCCGAGCACGCCGGTGCCGACGATCAGGGCGACCACCGGCAGCACCACGGCCAACCCGAGGCCGACCAGCACCGGCGGACCCCAGTCCGTGGGTTCGACCCCGAGCCCCCGGGAGAGCACGGCGAGCCCCACCAGGAGCACCGGAAGCGGAAGCAGCAGCAGGAACCGACGACGCCCGAACAGGCCGCGCACGGTGATCCAGGAGACAGTGGACATCAGGCCTCCACCAGGTAGGAGAAGACGCTCTCCAGGGACTCGTCCTCGGGTACCAGTTGCTGGACCCGGATGCCCCGGGTCAACGCGACCTTCGGCAGCATCCGGGTGAAGGCGCCGTAGTCACCGGCGCGTACGGTCAGGCCGTCGCGCCCCAACTCGACCCCGCTCACCGACGTCTCGGCCATCAACGCGACGGCCAGCGCCCGGTCGTCGGTGGACCGGATGGCGAAGACGTGCGGCCGGTTGGTCATCAGCCGCCGGATGGTCCGGAAGTCGCCGGAGGCGGCGAGCCGGCCGGCGACCATCACCTGGACCGTGCCGGAGACCTGCTCGACCTCCTCCAGGATGTGTGAGCTGAACAGGATCGTCCGACCCGCGTCGCCGAGGGAGTGCAGCAGTTCCATCATGTGCAACCGCTGGCGCGGGTCCATGCCGTTGAACGGCTCGTCCAGCAGCAGCACCTGCGGGTCGTGCACCAGCGCCGCCGCCACCCGGGTGCGCTGCCGCATGCCCTTGGAGTAGGTGCCGATGCGGCGGTCCTGGGCGTCGGCCATCTCCACCAGGTCGATGGCGCGGCGGGCCGCAGCCTGCGGATCCGGCAGCTTGTGCAGCTTCGCGGTGGCCAGCACGAACTCGTACGCGGTGAGGAAGCTGTGCACCGCCTCCCGCTCGCTGACCAGACCGAGTCGCCGGTAGACCTCCGGGTTGCGCCAGGTGGGCCGCCCGTCCAGGGTCACCGCGCCCCGGGACGGGGTGAGGAAGCCGGCCATCATGTGCAGCAGGGTGGTCTTGCCCGCCCCGTTGGGGCCGAGCAGCCCGGTCACCCCGGGCCCGAGGCTCATGCTCACGTTGTTCACCGCGACCACGTTGCCGTACCAGCGGGATACGCCGGCCAGGTCGAGGGTGCTGCTGGTGGTGGCCGCCGGTGCGGCGGTGTTCGTCATGGTCATCGTGCGGCCACCTTCTTGTAGCGGGCCAGCAGCAGGGCGACGCAGCCCGCCACGAGCGCGACGGCGGCCAGCGCGTACACCGGGCCGAACGGTCCGAGGTCGAGGTCGGCGGTGTTGGCCTCGGTGACCAGCAGGTCGCGCATCGTCCAGAGGCCGACGCCCTGCACCAGGGTGGGCGGCGAGGCGATGCCGGCGAGCTGGTTCGCCGTCTGCGAGGGCAGGACCGTCAGGATGCCGACGATCGGCGTGGTCATCAGGAACACGGCCACGATCCCGCCGGCGGCGAAGGCCCGCTTGCCGGTCAGCGAGGCGATCAGCAGACCGACCGAGGAGAAGACCACCGCCCACAGCCCGGCGTAGAGCAGCCCGGGCAGCAGGTCCAGCAGTTCGTCCCAGACCGCGCCCATGCCGTCGGCGGTGAAGGCACCGCCGAGGAACATCAGCAGTTGCGGCGCGCCGAGCAGCAGGAACAGTGCGGTGGCGAGCGCGAGCAGCTTGGCCAGCGGGTAGTCGGCGTGCGGCAGGGGCCGGGAGAAGTACAGCGGCAGCACCCCGCTACGCATGTCCCGGGAGACCAGTTCGGGCGCGGCCACCGCGACGAAGAAGATGACGAGCCAGCTCATCGCGTCGGCGAACTGGGCGTACGTCATGATCACTTCGCCGATCTGGCTGCGGATCGCGGTCACCGCGGCGGCCACCAGCAGCACGATGCCGACCACCAGCCAGGGGAAGATCTTGGCCTTGGCGCTGCGACCCAGCCCGAAGGCGGTCCGCACCCCGTGCAGGTACAGCGCCCCGAAGACGTGACGGCGACCGAGCCGGGGACCGGTGTAGCGCTGGTAGCCGATGTCGTGGATGACCCCGGTCGGCTCAGACATGGCTGTTCTCCCTCCGGGCGAAGAGTTCGGCCACCCGGTGCCGGCGCTGGTCCAGCCGGTGCAACGGCAGGTCCAGCTCGGCCACCGCACCGAGGATCAGGTCGTAGGTGCCCTGGTCGGCCAGCGGCACCAGCAGCAGCCTGCCTTCCCGGCCGACCGGCAGGTCGAGCGCGGCCAGCCGGGTGGCCAGCGCCTCGGTGCCCTCGCTGACCTCGACCGCGAGCACGTCGGTGGCCGAGGTCATGGCGGCGATGTGGTCGGCCCGCAGCAGCCGCCCGCCCTCGATGGCGACCAGGGTGTCGCAGATCCGCTCGACCTCGCCGAGCAGGTGCGAGCAGACAAGTACGGAGATGCCGAACTCGGTGCCGATCCGCTGTACCAGCGCGAGCATCGCGTCCCGCCCGGCCGGGTCGAGGCCGTTGGTGGGCTCGTCCAGCAGCAGCAGGTCGGGATCGTGCACCAGCGCCTGAGCCAGCTTGACCCGCTGCTTCATGCCGGTGGAGTAGCCGCCCACCGGCCGGTGGCGCTCCTCGTGCAGACCCACGTGGCGCAGCGCCTCGGAGGCCCGTTCCCGGGCGACGGTGCGCGGTAGCCCGCTGATCCGCCCCAGGTGGGTGACCAGTTCGGCGGCGGAGAGATCGGGCGGCAGGCAGTCGTGCTCGGGCATGTAGCCGACCCGGGCCCGCACCGCCGCCGTGTCGGCGGTCGGGTCCAGGCCCAGCACCTGGATCCGGCCGCGGGTGGGAGTGAGCAGGCCGAGCAGCAGCTTGATCAGGGTCGACTTGCCGGCGCCGTTGGCGCCGACCAGACCGACGATCCCTGGTTCCACCGCGACCGTCAGATCGGACAGTGCGGTGACCCCGCCGCCGTAGACCTTCGTCAACGACTCGGTTGCGATCAGTGTCACGTCGCCAGCCTAGAGGTGTCGGACAATGCGCCGCGCTCCGGAAGCAACCCCCGTTTCCCCTGATACCGGCCCACTGCCACCCCTAGGGAGATCGACCACGTCACGTGCCGGGCTCGACATGATCGGCGGACATCCTGTCCCGCCGCGACGGGTGGTCTGTTACACAATGGACCCCCGCCGTCCGCCCGGCGCGGCGGCCATACCGGGTGACGGGAGGACCATGACCGCTGGGGTGCTCAGGGTGAGCGTGGTGGTGCCGACGTACAACCCGGGCGAATGTCTGGACCGGCTCGTCGCGTCGTTGCTGCGTCAGTCACTGCCGACGAGCGAGTTCGAAGTGATCTTCGTCGACGACGGTTCCACCGACGCCACCCCGGCTCGACTGGACGCGCTGGCCGCCGCCCACCCGCACTTCCACGTGCTGCACGCCGAGCACTCCGGCTGGCCCTCACGCCCCCGCAACCTGGGTGTGGCGCGCGCCAAGGGTGAGTACGTCCAGTTCGTCGACGATGACGACTGGCTCGCCGACGAGGCCCTGGCCCGGTTGTCCGGGTACGCGGCGGAGAACGGGGCGGACATCGCCATCGGCAGGATCGCCGGCCACGGTCGTTCGGTGCCGCGGGAACTGTTCCGGGTCAACCGGCCCGATGCCAGGCTTGTCGACGCGCCGCTGATGGCGAGCCTGACCTGTCACAAGATGTTCCGCCGGGCGTTCCTGTCCCAGCACGAGCTGCGGTTCCCGGAGGAGGGCCGGAAACGGCTGGAGGATCATCACCTGGTCACCCGGGCCTACCTGCTCTCCCGTCGCACCTGCGTGCTGGCCGACTACACCTGCTACCACCACTCCCGGCGGCCGGGCGGCGACAACCTCACCGCCGTCCGGATGGAACCGGAGGATTACTTCCGGAGCCTGCGCGAGGTCCTCGACATCGTCGAGGCACACACCGAGCCGGGTCCGCTGCGTGACCGGCTGCACCAGCGCTGGCTGCGGATCGAGATGCTCCGCCGGCTGCGTGGCAGCCGGCTGCGCAACGCGCCCCGTGACTGGGTCGACCAGGTGGCGGCGGAGGCGCGGCGGACCATCCGGGAACGCTTCGCGCCGGGGGTGGCCGCCGGGCTGCCGGCGTTGGAGCGAACCATCGCCGGCCTGGTCGAACGGGGCCGGGTCGAGGATCTGTTCCACATCGCCGAGTGGGAGACCGGCGTCGAGGCGAAGGTCCGACTCAAGACGTACGAGCTGACGGGACACACGCTCGACGTCACCGTCTCCGGTCGGCTCCGCAGCGGCGACCGACCCGTCTCGTACGACCGCACCCCGGACGGTCGGGAGCTGCTGGACCTGCCGGTCGAGGAGGTGCCCGCGGACCTGCTCGACTGCTCGGACGAGCTGCTGGCGGCCACCGACGAGCTGCGCCGACCCCGGCTCGACGTGGTCGCCCGACGGGTCGTCGACGGCGACGAGTTCTACCTGCCGGTGAGTTTCGACGTGGATCGCGTACCGCATCGCTGGGGCGGGCTACGCCTGATGTGGCGGGGGCGGGCGAGCATCGACTTCCGTACCCTCGACGGCGGCCGCACCCAGGGCGACTGGATCCTCAAGGCGCGGCTCACCGGTTCCGGGTGCGAGGTCGACGCGACGTTGCCGCTGGCCGTGTCGTGTGCCGCCGACGGTGCCCGACCGGTGGTGCTCGACACGCGGCAGCCGCCGCCCCGCCCGGCTCCCCCGCCGGTCAGGACCGGCCCGTGGCAGCGGCTGAAGCGGGCCGTTCGCCGCCGTCTCTCCCGCGGTACCGGGCGATCGGTTCGCAGTTCGTAAGGTTTGCCGGCTGACACGCCGCGACCAGCCGCGAAAGACTGGGAACATGCTCAGTCGCCTGTTCCGTACCCCGTTGACGTGGATCGCGCTCACCGTTCTGGCCGCCGGTTCGGCCTTCGGCCTGTACTGGTTCCAGCCCTGGAAGCTGCTGACCGACGCCGAGGTGTCCGAGCGACTGACGACGGTAGCCACCCCGGCGAGTTCCCCCGCGCCTACCGGTTCCGCCGCGCCCGCCTCCCCCGACGCCGGGGCGGCGACGCTGGTCAGCTCCGGTGATTTCATCAGTCACGAGCACGACACCTCCGGCAGCGCGCGCATCGTGCGCACCGCCGACGGGCGGCACCGGCTGGAGTTGGTCGGTCTGAACACCTCCAACGGCCCGGACCTGCGGGTCTGGTTGACCGACCAGCCGGTGATCGAGGGCCGGGACGGGTGGCACGTGTTCGACGACGGCCGCTGGGTCGAGTTGGGGCGGCTCAAGGGCAACCGCGGCGACCAGGGTTACGCGATCCCGGACGACGTCAAGCTGACCGACCTGACGAGCGTCTCCATCTGGTGCAAGCGTTTCTCGGTCTCGTTCGGGGCGGCCACCCTGGGCTGAGGTCGCGCGGGTACGACGTCGCACGGAGCGGCCGGCGACCGGGCACCGCCAGCCCGGTTGCCGGCTGCGGTGAGCAGTCGATCGCGGGACGACGGGCACCCGTCGGCACGGGTGGCCCGGCGGACGTGGTGGCGCTCTCGACCGATCGGCGGCCGGCTGCGAAACTGTGTGCCGGTCGCCGGAGTTGGGGGTCTGATGAGCAACGGGTGGGTGCTGCCCGACGAGGTGCTGCGGGAGGCACCGACGTACACGCCGCGTCCCGGTGAGCTCGCGGATCTCGAGCTGCTGCTGATCGGTGCGTACGCGCCGCTGACCGGCTTCATGACCCGGGCCGATCTGGTCTCGGTCAGCCGCCGGGGCCGGTTGGTCGACGGCACCCCGTGGCCGGTCGCCGTCACCCTGCAGGTGCCCGCGACGCTGGCGCAGCAGCTCGACCTCACCGACCCGGCCCGTCGGGCCCTGGTGCTCACCGACAGCGAGGGCGCACCGATGGCGGCCCTGGAGGTGGCCGACGTCTGGCCGATCCGCGACGCGGTGGCCGGGGTCGGCGGCACCGTGCGCCGGCTGGGCGACGGCGCTCACGGCCCGTTCCAGCGGTTGCGGCGTACGCCCGAGGAGATCCGCGCGTTGCTGCCGCCGGGTCGGGTGCTCGGGGTGGTCGCCGACCGCCCGTTGCACCGGCCGCAACTGGCCCAGATCGCGCACGCGGTACGCACCCTGAGCGCCCACCTGTTGATCATGATTCCGGTGGGCGAGGACGGCACCGGCGGACTGCCGCCGGAGGCGCTGGTGCGCAGCGTGTTCGCCGCCCGGGACCGGATGCCTCCGGCGACCCTGGTCGCCGTGCCGTTCTCCCGGCGACGCGACGAGATCAGTGACGCCCTGCTGCTGGCCCGGGTCTCCGCCGCGTACGGCGTCACCCACCTGCTCTCCACCGGCGAGATGCTCTCCGGGGCCGGGCTGCGGGTGCTGGTCCCCCGTGAGCTGGCCTACGACAACCGGGACGGCCAGTGGCGCTGGCGCGACGACATCCCGCCGCGCAACCGGCGACTGGCGCTCAGCCAGGCGGAGATCGAGGACCTGCTGGACCGGGGTTTCCCGCTGCCCGAGTGGCACACCCCTCCGGCGGTGGCCAAGGAGTTGAGTCGGGCCCGGCCGCCCCGGCGGCACCGTGGCCTGGTGGTGTTCCTGACCGGGCTCTCCGGTTCCGGCAAGTCGACGGTCGCCCGGGGGCTCGCCGACGCGCTGCGCGAGGAGGGCGAGCGTACGGTCACGCTGCTCGACGGCGACGTGGTTCGTCGCGAGCTGACCGCCGGGCTGGGCTTCAGCCGGGCCGACCGGGACACGAACGTGCGACGGATCGGGTGGGTCGCCGCCGAGATCGCCCGGCACCACGGGATCGGCATCTGCTGCCCGATCGCCCCGTACGCCCAGGCCCGGGCGACCGCCCGGGAGATGGCGATGGCGGCGGGCGCCGGGTTCGTGCTGGTGCACGTCGCCACGCCACTGGAGGTCTGCGAGAAGCGCGACCGCAAGGGCCTGTACGCCCGGGCCAGGGCGGGACTGCTCACCGGGATGACCGGCATCGACGACCCGTACGAGGAGCCGACCGACGCGGATCTGGTGCTGGATACCACCGATCTGACCGTCGACGAGGCGGTGCAGCGGGTCCTGCACCACCTGACCGAGACCGGTTGGGTGGAGCCGCGCCTGCCCGCGCTCTGACACCGGGGATCGCCCCTTCCGGTGATCGACTCCGCACGTTAGTGTTTGTTTCTGTTCGGCTGCGTTCGATCATGTGACTTCGGGAAGGGGCCGATGCTCGCGCGGCAACGCCATGCGGCGATCCTCGACCGGGTCCGGGTGACCGGCGGCGTACGCGTCGGCGAGCTGGCCGCCGAGTTCGGCGTCTCCGAGATGACCGTCCGCCGCGACCTGGAGCTGCTGCACGAACGTGGGCTGCTCGCCAAGGTGCACGGTGGCGCCACCGTCGCCGGTGCCACCGACGAGCCGGGCTTCCAGGCCAAGTCGGTACGCCAGCAGGCCGAGAAGACGGCGATCGCGGCGCGGGCCGCCCAGCTGGTCCGCCCCGGCGCGGCGATCGCGCTCTCCGCCGGTACCACCACCGCCGAGCTGGCCCGGCATCTGGTCGACGTGCCGGCGCTGACCGTGGTGACCAACTCGCTGCCGGTGGCCGACATCCTGCACGAGCGGGGCCGCGCCGACCAGACGGTGGTGCTGACCGGTGGGGTACGCACTCCCTCCGACGCCCTGGTCGGGCCACTTGCCGTCGGCGCCGTCCGCACCCTGCACCTCGACCTGCTCTTCCTCGGCGTGCACGGGATAACCGAGCGGACCGGTTTCACCACCCCGAACCTGACCGAGGCCGAGACGAACCGGGCGCTCGTCGCGGCGGCGGACCGGTTGGTGGTGCTCGCCGACCACACCAAGTGGCAGACGGTGGGCATCTCCGCCATCGCCGACCTGGGCACGGCGGATGTGCTGGTCACCGACGACCGGTTGACGCCGCAGGCCCGACGACTGCTCAGCGACCGGGTCGGCGAGCTGATCGTCGTGCCGGTCCCCGACGGCGGGACACCCCGATGAAACGTACGGCGATCAGCCTGGCCGACGGCCGCGAGCTGATCTACTTCGACGAGCGCGACGACGCCGTCCGGGACCAGCCGGACCGACGCCCGTTGCCGCCTCCCCCACCCGCCTCCCAACTGCGCTACGACCCGCTCACCGACGAGTGGGTGGCGCTGGCGGTGCACCGGCAAACCCGGACCTTCCTGCCGCCGGCCGACCAGTGCCCGCTGTGCCCCTCGACGGCGGACCGGCTCAGCGAGATCCCGGCCCCGGAGTACGCGGTCGCGGTCTTCGAGAACCGGTTCCCGGCGCTGAGCGAGCGGGTGGTGGCGGAGCCGGCGGCGATCACCCCGTTCACCGCGGCCCGACCGGGGCAGGGGCGCTGCGAGGTGGTCTGCTTCACCGACGACCACAACGCCTCCTTCACCGCGCTGCCGCCGAGCCGGGTGCGTACCGTGCTGGACGCGCTGGCCGACCGCACCACGGTGCTCGGCGGGCTCCCCGGCGTCGAGCAGGTCTTCTGCTTCGAGAACCGGGGCGTGGAGATCGGGGTGACGCTGCATCACCCGCACGGGCAGATCTATGCGTACCCGTTCATCACCCCCCGGACGCGGTCGCTGCTGGACGCGGCCCGCCGACACGCCGAGCGCACCGGTGGCGGCAATCTCTACGCCGACGTGCTGGCCGCCGAACGCGCCACCGGCGAGCGGGTGGTGGCGGCGAACCAGCACTGGACGGCGTACGTCCCGGCGGCCGCCCGGTGGCCGTTCGAGGTGCACCTCGCGCCACACCGGGCGGTGCCCGACCTGCCGGCGCTCAGCGACGCGGAACGCGACGCGTTCGGGCCGCTCTACCTGGACCTGCTGCGTCGCTTCGACGGGCTGTTCGACACGCCCATGCCCTACATCGCCGCCTGGCACCAGGCACCGGTACGCGTCGGGCGGGAGCTGGGGCATCTGCACCTGCAACTGTTCAGCGTCCGGCGGGCCGCCGACAAGCTGAAGTACCTGGCCGGCTCGGAGTCGGCCATGGGGGTCTTCATCAACGACATCGCCCCGGAACGGGCCGCCGAGCTGCTGCGCGCGGTGTGACGGACAGTCGTCGCGGGACACCGCGCCGGGCCGCGCCCGGCTCCCGCGCCCGCCGGGCTCGCGACGGCAGGGCTGGGGACGGCAGGGCGCGGGGGGCCCGGGACAGGGCCCCCCGCAGGGAAGGGACGGCTGGCTGTACTCGACAGCCGGGAAGGCTGGCTGCTGGGCACGCGCGTCGCGCGGTGGCGACGGTCAACCTTCCTGGACGGGACTGGCATCTCGTCCACCCAGGTCAACGAGGCGCGCCGGAACGAAGTGACGCCGGTTGGCGCGTCCGGTCGCGACACGCCGCCGTTTCCGGGATACGCCGAGCCCGCCGGCGCTCGGGCCGGCGGGCTCGGCGTACCGCGGGTGAGCCTCAGGCGGCCAGGCGACGCGCCAGGTTCTCGTCGAGCGTGTTCATGAACTCGTCGGTGGTCTGCCACGGAGCGTCGCGCGAGATCAGCAGCGCGAGGTCCTTGGTCATCTGGCCGCCCTCGACGGTGTCGACGATGACCTGCTCCAGGGTGTTGGCGAACTCGGTGACCGCCGGGGTGTCGTCCAGCTTGCCCCGGTGGGCCAGGCCCCGGGTCCAGGCGTAGATCGACGCGATCGGGTTGGTCGAGGTCTTCTCACCCTTCTGCCACTGCCGGTAGTGCCGGGTGACGGTGCCGTGGGCGGCCTCGGCCTCGACGGTGCGACCGTCGGGCGAGAGCAGGACGGAGGTCATCAGGCCGAGCGAGCCGAAGCCCTGCGCGACGGTGTCGGACTGCACGTCACCGTCGTAGTTCTTGCAGGCCCAGACGTAGCCGCCCTCCCACTTGAGCGCGGCGGCGACCATGTCGTCGATCAGCCGGTGCTCGTAGGTGAGCCCGGCGGCGTCGAACTCGGCCTTGAACTCGTTCTCGAACACCTCGGCGAAGATGTCCTTGAACCGGCCGTCGTACGCCTTGAGGATGGTGTTCTTGGTGGACATGTAGACCGGGTAGTTGCGGTCCAGGCCGTAGCGGAACGAGGCGCGGGCGAAGTCCCGGATCGAGTCGTCGTAGTTGTACATGCCCATCGCGATGCCGCCGCCGGGGAAGTTGGCGACCTCCATCTCGACCGGCTCCGAGCCGTCGGCGGGGGTGTAGGTGATGGTCACCGTGCCCGGGCCGGGGACCACGAAGTCGGTGGCCTTGTACTGGTCGCCGTGGGCGTGCCGGCCGATGATGATCGGCTTGGTCCAGCCCGGCACCAGCCGCGGCACGTTGGACATGATGATCGGCTCGCGGAAGACCACGCCGCCGAGGATGTTGCGGATGGTGCCGTTCGGCGACCGCCACATCTTCTTCAGCCCGAATTCCTCCACCCGGGCCTCGTCCGGGGTGATGGTGGCGCACTTGACGCCGACGCCGTGCTCGGCGATGGCGTTGGCGGCGTCGACGGTCACCTGGTCGTCGGTGGCGTCGCGGTGCTGGATCGACAGGTCGTAGTAGTGCAGGTCGACGTCGAGGTAGGGCAGGATCAGCTGCTCGCGGATCTGCTTCCAGATGATCCGGGTCATCTCGTCGCCGTCGAGCTCCACGACCGGGTTGTTTACCTTGATCTTCGCCATCGGCCGGCGCTCCTCTCGGGTGACATGCTCAAGCAGTACGAGCGTACTGGATCGGCTCGGACGAGGAACGCCGCGCCCGCCGGTCGGTCCGCGCCGGCGGTGCCGGCGCCACGGACGGGCACCGGGCCCGGGGAGGCAGTACCCCCGCCGGGCCCGGTGCACACCAGCACCCGGACCGCCTGACTCAGTCGGCGGCCCCCGGCTCGTGCACCCACTGCACGAGCTGCAGGATCACCCCGTTGGGATCGGTGACCTGGAAGAAACGCTCACCCCACGGCTCGGTCTGGATCGGGGTGGTGATCGGCACCCCGGCGGCGGTGAGCCGGGCGTACTCGGCGTCGATGTCGTCGACGACGAAGGCGACGAGCACCCCTTCGGCCCGCTGCGTCCGCAGGCTTTCCGGCTGGAGACTGGCCAACCCGGTACGCAGGAAGATCAGGTTGAACCCGACGTCGTCCCGGGCCAGCGAGACGAAGCCGTCGGCGGACATCTGCTCGTGGAATCCGAAGTACTGCTTGACGAACGCGGCCGAGGCCGGCACGTCCTCGACGTTCAGCGAGATCGCCGATGCCGTGATCTGCACGCGCACCCCCTGTGCGGAGACAATAACTACGTACATTGTACAACGTACTGCGTACGGCAATTCGACCTGCGAAGATCGTGGGGTGCCCGACCACCGCACCGGAGGCGGAGACCCCGCTCACACCCTGCGCCTGCTCTGGCGCCAGACGGACGACGCCCCTCGTCGTGGCCCCCGCCCGGGCCGCTCACTCGGCGACATCGTGACCGCGGCGATCGAGCTGGCGGACACCGAAGGGCTGGACGCGGTGACCATGCGCGCGCTCGCCCAGGCCGTCGGCGTCGCGCCGATGACCCTCTACACGTACGTTCCGGGCAAGGCCGAGCTGCTCGACCTGATGCTGGACGCCCTCTACACCGGCATGCCCCGGCCGGACCGCTCCGGCGCCCCGTGGCGGGCGCGGGTGGCGGCGGTGGCGGCGGACAACCGGGCCCTCTTCACCGCCCACCCCTGGGCGGCCGAGGTCGCCACCGGTCGCCCGCCGCTCGGGCCGGGCCAGATGGCCAAGTACGAGTACGAGCTGCGTGCCTTCGACGGCACCGGGCTGGACGACGTGGCCCGAGACGCCGCGTTGACCTTTGTCCTCGACTTCGTGCGGGCCGCCGCCCGCTCGGCGGCCGAGTCGCGCTCCGCGCAGCGGGAGAGCGCCTGGACGGACGAACAGTGGTGGACGGCGAACGCGCCCCTGTTGGCGCAGGTTCTCGACGAGCGGCGCTTCCCGACCGCCGTCCGGGTCGGCGCCGCGGCCGGTGCCGCGCAGAACGCCGCATACCACCCCGACCAGGCGTACGAGTTCGGTCTGGCCCGCGTCCTCGACGGCCTGACCACCCTGATCGCCACCGCCCAACCGCCGCAATGACCAGGAGGTTCGCCCCTCGGATCAACTGTCCGAGACGCGAACCTCCTGGTCAGCTCAACTCTTCGGGGTCACATGGACGCGACGTCAGCCTGCTTGGCGCGGACGGCCTCGGCGGCCTCCTTGAGAGCGGCCAGTTCGTCGGCGTCGAGGTCGGTCTCCACCACGCGCTTGACGCCCTGGGCACCGATCTCGGCCTCCACCCCGAGGTAGACACCGGAGATGCCGTACTCGCCGTCCACCCAGGCACAGACCGGCATGACCTCGCCCGAGTCCTCGGCGACGGCCTTCGCCATCCGGGCCGCCGCCGCCGACGGCGCGTAGTACGCCGACCCGGTCTTGAGCAGCGCCACCACCTCGGCGCCACCGTTGCGGGTACGCACGACCAGGTCCTCGATCTGCTCGGCCGGCATCACCTCGCGCAGCGGCTTGCCGTTCACGCTGCTCTGCGAGGGCACCGGAACCATGGTGTCGCCGTGCGAACCCAGGGTGAGCGTCTTCACCGACTTCACCGGTACCTGCAACGCCTCGGCGACGAAGTTGCTGAACCGGGCGGTGTCCAGCATGCCGGCCTGGCCGAGCACCCGGTTGCGCGGGAACTGGGTGGCGATCTGGGCCAGCGCGGTCATCTCGTCCAGCGGGTTGGAGACCACGATGACCACGGCGTTCGGCGCGTACTTGGCCACGTTCTCGGCGACCTGGCGGACGATCTTGGCGTTGGTCTCCAGCAGGTCCATCCGGCTCATCCCGGGCTTACGCGGCAGACCGGCGGTGATGACGACCACGTCCGAGCCCTCGATGCCCTCGTAGCCCTCACCGTTCGGGCCGGTCGTGACGCCGACCACCTTGGTCTCGAAGCCCTCCACGGCACGCGACTGGTTGAGGTCGAGAGCGATGCCCGCGGGCTTGCCCTCGATGATGTCGGTGATCACGACGGTGTCGAAGACGTCGTACTCGGCCAGGCGCTGCGCGGTGGTGGAGCCGTAGAACCCGGCCCCGACGACAGTGACCTTCTTACCCATGGTCGTCCCACTCCCTGATACCAGTCGGTTTTCCGGACCGTATCAGCCATCCTGGCACCGATCGGGCCAGGGGCGGACGGTTATGGGCGTTCGGCCCGCTCCACGACGTTCGTGAGCAGCATCGCGCGGGTCATCGGCCCGACACCACCGGGCATCGGCACCAGCTTGCCGGCCACCTCGGCGACCTCCGGGTCCACGTCACCGGTGTAGCGGCCCTTGCCGTCCGCGCCGATCACCCGGGTGATGCCCACGTCGACCACGACGGCACCGGGGGTGACCATGTCCACGGTGAGCAGGCCGGGCACCCCCGCCGCCACGATCACGACGTCGGCGGCCCGGGTGTGCGCGGCCAGGTCCAGCGTGCCGGTGTGGCAGAGGGTGACGGTGGCGTTCTCACTCCGCCGCGTCAGCAGCAGCCCCAACGGACGCCCGACGGTGTTGCCCCGGCCCACCACGGCCACGTTGGCGCCGCGCAGCGGAACGTCGTGCCGGCGGAGCAGTTCCACGATGCCGCGCGGGGTGCAGGGCAGCGGCGCGTCGTAGCCGAGCACCAGCCGACCCAGGTTGACCGGGTGCAGGCCGTCGGCGTCCTTGTCCGGGTCGATCAGCTCCAGCACCCGCTGCGTGTCCAGGTGTGCCGGCAACGGCAGTTGGACGATGTAGCCGTGGCAGGCGGGGTCGGCGTTCAGCTCGGCGAGGACCTGGTCGACCTGTGCCTGGGTGGCGTCGGCCGGCAACTCGCGGCGGATGGAGGCGATCCCGACCTCGGCGCAGTCCCGGTGCTTGCCGTTGACGTACGCCTGGGAGCCCGGGTCGGACCCGACCAGCACCGTGCCGAGCCCCGGCACGGTCCCCCGTTCCGCCAGCGCCTTCACCCGCGCCCGCAGCTCGTCCTTGATCTCCGCCGCGGTCGCCTTGCCGTCCAGAAGCGTCGCCGTCACGAGCAGATCGTCTCACGTCCACCGTCACCGGCTCCCCCGACCTCGGCGACCCGACCGGTCGGCCACGGTCGGCCACCCGGCGAGCGGCTCGGTGGCCCGGCATGGTGATGGGGTGGCGCCCCCTGTCGAGCTGAGGGCGCAGACGGATCGGGCCCATCGGCCTTCGGCGCGACGGCAGGGACGGCGGCGAGAGCACGGACGGGTCAGCTCGACAGGAGGCGGACAGGAGTGCTGCCGGGGCGTGAGCCGACCTCTGCCGGCCCGGCCCGGACGAGGAGACCGCCAACTACTTTTAGTCACGTGGTGTTAATCACCCAGCGTGACGGCTTGTGTGGCACCGCACAGCGATTCCGGACTGCGGGGCACGAAGGCAGACAATCCGACGATCATGCCGAGTCACCGCCAGGACTCCCCAACCAGCCGCCGACACCGCCTAGTCACGCCATATCACCGCACCTCAGAGCAGACAATTGCGGATTCGCGTAGCACGGGCCCACGGGACTGACAAGACCGGGGGTGGCATTCCGTTACCCCTTCGCAACCACTGCGTTGCCGAGACGCGGCATTCGACCTACCGTTGCCGGTCGTTGCGCAGCGTCACCCAATGCCGGGCCCGACTGCGGAGCGTAATGGAGATGAGGAGGCTAGATGCGTGTTCGTAGGCTCGCCGCCTGGACCGCCCTCCCGCTCGCGGTGACCCTGGGCCTGGTGGCCTGCGGCTCGGGCGGCGACGGCGGATCCGGCGAGAGCGACCCCAACGCGGCCGTGCGGATCGAGATCGCCGAGCCGCAGCACCTGGTGCCGACAAACACCAACGAGACGAGTGGCTCCCAGGTGCTCGCCGCCCTGTTCAGCCCGCTTGTCGACTACGACGAGGCCCACAAGCCGTACGAGGTGGCCGCCGAGTCGATCACGTCCGAGGACAACACCACCTGGACGATCAAGCTCAAGGACGGCTACACCTTCCACAACGGCGAGCAGGTGACCGCCGACAACTACGTCGACGCCTGGAACTACGGAGCGTACGCGCCGAACGGGCAGAACTCCAGCTACTTCTTCGAGAAGATCGCCGGCTACGACGACCTGCAGGGTGAGAACCCGAAGGCCGAGACGCTCAGTGGGCTGAAGCAGGTCGACGACCTGACCTTCACCGTCACGCTCTCGCAGCCGTACAGCGAGTTCAAGTCGATGCTCGGCTACACCGCCTTCTACCCGCTGCCGGAGGCCGCGTTCAGCGCTCCCGGCGAGCTGGCCGAAGGCTTCGAGCAGGCGCCGATCGGCCAGGGTCCGTTCAAGATGAAGGGCACCTGGCAGCACGACGCCAAGGTCGAGGTCGAGCGGTACGACGCCTTCCCCGGCGAGCAGCCGAAGGTGGCCGGCGTCGAGTTCCGGATCTACCAGCAGCTCACCGCGGCGTACGCGGACGTGCTGTCGGACAACCTCGACGTGATCAAGACCATCCCGACGGAGAACCTCTCCACCGCCGGCACCGACCTGGGCGACCGCTTCCTGCAGAGCCCGGCGTCCTCGCTGCACTTCCTGGCGTTCCCCACCTTCCAGGAGGAGTTCAGCAACCCGGACGTGCGCAAGGCCATCTCGATGGCGATCGACCGCGAGGAGATCACCCGGTCGATCTTCAAGGACTCGCAGCAGCCGGCCCGCGCGTTCGTCTCCCCGGCCGTCGCCGGCTACCGGGAGAACACCGTCGGCGCCGCGGGTGAGTTCGACCCGGCCAAGGCCAAGTCGCTCTACCAGGCCGCCGGCGGACCGTCGAAGATCACCCTGTCCTACAACGGCGACGGTGGCCACAAGGACTGGATCGACGCCACCTGCAACCAGCTCAAGGCCAACCTGGGCGTGGACTGCGTCGGCAGCGCCGAGCCCAAGTTCGCCGACCTGCTGACCAAGGTCAAGGCCAAGCAGCCGGTGGGCCTGTTCCGGATGGGCTGGATCATGGACTACCCGTCCATGGAGAACTACCTGGGCCCGCTGTACAGCACCAACGGTTCGTCGAACTACTACGGCTACAGCAACCCGGACTTCGACCGGCTGCTCGCCGAGGGCGCCAGCGCCCCCAGCGAGGAGGAGGCGATCAAGAAGTACCAGGAGGCCGAGGACCTGCTGGCCGAGGACCTGCCGGTCGTACCGCTGCGGTTCGGCCAGAACAACTTCGGTCACTCGACGAAGGTCAAGAACGTCGAGATGGATCTCTTCGACCGGGTCAACCTGACCAAGATCGAAGCCATCAGGTAACACCCACGCTTGCGGGTCGGGTCATCGCGAGGTGACCCGACCCGCCACGCGGTTCGCACCTTTTCAGAGAGACTGCCAAGTATGTTCCGCTTCATCGTGCGGCGTCTGCTCCAGATGGTCCTGGCCTTCTTCGGGACCACGCTGATCGTCTACGCGCTGATGTTCGCCGGTCAGGGTGACCCGATCCAGGCACTCGCCGGCGAGCGCCCGGTCACCGCCGCACAGCGGGCATACCTCACGGAGAAGTACCACCTGGACGCCACCGGCGTCGGCGGCTTCTTCTACCGGTACTTCGACTACATCTCCAACCTGCTCCGCGGCGACCTGGGCGAGTCGCTCACCGGACGGTCGATCGGCGACATCCTCGCCGCCGCCTGGCCCGTCACGATCAGGTTGGCCCTGATCGCGATCGCGGTCGCGGTCATCTTCGGCGTCACCGCGGGCGTCCTCGCCGGCATCCGGCGGGCCAGCGTCTTCGACAACGCCACCCTGCTGTTGACCCTGCTGGTGCTCGGCATCCCGACGATCGTCCTCGCCCCGCTGGCGCAGTACTTCCTGGGCGTCAAGTGGCAGGTCTTCCCGCCCACCGCCGGCGCCGACCCCGACTTCTACGCACTGCTGCTGCCCGGCATCGTGCTCGGCTCACTCTCCCTGGCCACCGCGCTGCGGCTGACCCGTACCTCGGTGGCCGAGAACCTGCGCGCCGACTACGTACGCACCGCCCGGTCGAAGGGCCTGCCGAACCGGCGGGTGGTCAGCGTGCACGTGCTGCGCAACTCGCTCATCCCGGTGATCACCTTCCTCGGCGTCGAGGTCGGCAACCTGATGAGCGGCGCGATCATCACCGAGGGCGTGTTCAACATCCCCGGCGTCGGCTTCAACCTCTTCCGCGGCATCCGCACCGAGGACGGCCCGCTGGTGGTCGGCATCGTCAGCGTGCTCGTCGTGGTCTACCTGGTCGCCAACCTGGTGGTCGACATCCTGTACGCCGTCCTGGACCCGAGGATCCGCTATGAGTGAGACAAGGGTGGACCCGTGAGCGACTTCGAGACGGTGGCGGCATCGGAGAACCAGGCCGCGCGGCGTGGGCCCTCCGGCGAGCCCGGCACACCGAACCAGGTGGGGCGCCCCCGCAAGCCGCGCAGCCTGGCCGGCGACGCCTGGCGCGACCTGCGCCGCAAGCCGATCTTCTGGATCAGCCTGCTCCTGGTGCTGCTGGTGACCGCGATGGCCGCCGTGCCCGGCCTGTTCACCAGCAACGACCCCGCCGAATGCGTGCTGTCCCGGCAGCACGCCGGGCCCTCCGGCGGCGCCATCTTCGGGTACGACTTCCAGGGCTGCGACACGTACGCCCGGGCGGTGTACGGCGCTCGGGCGTCGCTGCTGGTCGGTGCCCTGAGCGCGCTGTTCACCGGCCTGATCGCGCTGGTCGTGGGGATGCTCGCCGGATACTTCGGCGGCTGGGTCGACGCGGTGCTCTCCCGGGTGATCGACATCGTGCTCGGCATCCCGCTGCTGCTGGCCGCGATCGTCCTGCTCAAGCGCATCGGCAGCGACAGCGCCACGGTACGCGTCGCCGCGGTCATCTTCGTGCTGGCGGTGCTCGGCTGGACCACCGCCGCCCGGGTGGTCCGTTCCTCGGTGATCACCGCCCGGGAGCAGGACTACGTGGCCGCGGCCCGGATGCTGGGGGCCGGCAACGGACGGATCATGTGGCGGCACATCCTGCCGAACGCGCTCGCCCCGGCCATCGTGGTGCTGACCATCGCGCTCGGCTCGTTCATCGCCGCCGAGGCGACGCTGTCCTTCCTCGGCATCGGGCTGCGGGAGCCCACCATCTCCTGGGGCATCGAGATCAACAACGGTCGGGTGCACATGCGGGAGTCGGCGACCCCGCTGGTGGTCCCGTCGACCTTCCTGGCGCTGACCGTCCTGGCCTTCATCATGCTCGGCGACGCGATCCGCGACGCCTTCGACCCGAAGCTCCGGTGAGGCGGTCATGCGAGCGCGAGGAGTGAGCGCAGCGAGCCCCGCAGTCGCGAGCGAAAGGCAGGCACCGTGAGTCAGCATGCCGTCCGGCCGACGCCGGCCTCGCCCACTCCGCCCGGCGGGCACCTGCTGGAGGTGCGCGACCTGCACGTCGAGTTCCGTACCGGCGAGGGTGTGGCCAAGGTGATCAACGGGGTCAGTTACCACCTGGACCCGGGCGAGACGCTCGCGGTGCTGGGCGAGTCCGGCTCCGGCAAGTCCGTCACCGCCCAGGCCATCATGGGCATCCTGGACACCCCACCGGCGCACATCAGCTCGGGCGAGATCCGCTACTCCGGCCGCGACCTGCTCGGCCTGCCGGAGGAGCAGCGCCGGCAGATCCGGGGCAAGGAGATCGCGATGATCTTCCAGGACGCGCTCTCCGCACTGAATCCGGTCTTCCCGGTCGGCTGGCAGATCGGCGAGACGCTACGCCAGCGACTCGGGATGTCCCGCGCGGACGCCCGCCGCCGTTCGGTGGAGCTGATGGACCTGGTGCAGATCCCGGCGGCGGCACGGCGGATCGGTGACTACCCGCACCAGTTCTCCGGCGGCATGCGGCAGCGGGTGATGATCGCGATGGCCCTGGCGATGGAGCCGAAGGTGCTCATCGCCGACGAGCCCACCACCGCGCTGGACGTCACCGTGCAGGCCCAGATCATGGACCTCCTCGCCGACCTGCGGCGGAACCTGGACATGGCGATGATCCTGATCACCCACGACCTGGGTGTGGTCGCCGACGTCGCGGACCGGATCGCGGTCATGTACGCGGGCCGGATCGTCGAGCACGCCGACGTCCGCTCGCTGTACCGGGCACCCGCCCACCCGTACACCAAGGGTCTGCTGGACTCGATCCCGCGCCTGGACCAGCGGGGCGGGAAGCTGTCCACCATCCGTGGCCTGCCACCCAACCTGATGCGCATCCCCAGCGGTTGTCCCTTCCACCCCCGGTGCCCGTACGTGCAGCAGGTCTGTGTGGACGTGGTGCCGCACGATCTGGTCCTCGGCGACGGCCGGACCAGCGCGTGCCACTTCGCCCAGGAGGTACGTGATGACCGCGCCGGCTAGCCCCACCACGGTTCGCGGCGAGACCCTCCTCGACGTCAACCACGTGGTCAAACACTTCCCGATCACGCAGGGCGTGGTGTTCAAGAAGAAGACCGGTGCGGTCAAGGCCGTCGACGGGGTGAGCTTCCAACTGCGCCGGGGCGAGACGCTCGGCATCGTCGGCGAGTCGGGCTGCGGCAAGTCCACGCTGGCCCGGCTGCTGATGCGGCTGGAGAAGCCGACCGCCGGCCGCGCCACCCTGGCCGGTCGGGATCTGTTCGCCGCCTCCGGCGGTGAGCTGCGCCGGATCCGACGCAACATGCAGATGGTGATGCAGGATCCGTACACCTCGCTGAACCCACGGATGACCGTCGGCGACATCATCGGCGAGCCGTTCGAGATCCATCCGGAGGCGGCCCCGAAGGGCAGCCGCCAGCGGCGGGTCCAGGAACTGCTCGACGTCGTGGGGTTGAACCCGGAACACATCAACCGGTATCCGCACCAGTTCTCCGGCGGTCAACGCCAGCGCATCGGCATCGCCCGCGCGTTGGCGCTGCGGCCCGAGGTGATCGTCTGCGACGAGCCGGTCTCCGCGCTGGACGTCTCCATCCAGGCGCAGGTGATCAACCTGCTGGAGGAGCTTCAGGACGAGCTGGGCCTGTCCTACATCTTCATCGCGCACGACCTGTCGGTGGTACGGCACATCTCCGACCGGATCGCGGTGATGTACCTGGGCCGGATCGTGGAGATCGGCACCGAGGACGAGATCTACGATCGGGCCACCCACCCGTACACCCAGGCGCTGCTCTCCGCGGCGCCGGTGCCGGACCCGGACGCCCGGGAACATCGCAGCATCATCCGGCTGCGCGGTGACGTGCCGAGCCCGGCGGACCCGCCGAGCGGCTGCCACTTCCGTACCCGGTGCTGGAAGGCCCAGGACATCTGCGCCACCCAGGACCCGCAGGCGGTGCCGCGGGCCGCCGACCCGCACCCCTCGGCCTGCCACTTCGCCGAACTCCGCCCGGGACGGTGAGCACGGACCTCCCTCCCCAGTGGATACTGCGGCATCGAAGAAGCACCCGATGACGGATGGCGAGCCTCTGCTCACTCACTAGGGTGTACAGCCGTGACGCAGGTGGCGCTACGACCGACGACGGGCCCCACGGTCGGGGTGGCCGCGACGAACAGTCGGATCACCGTGCGGTTCGTGCAGGCCACCGTGGCGGTCGCCGCCCTCGGCACCGCCTGGTGCGTCGCGAACTTCACGGTCGGTGCCGGCACCGAGGCGCTGGCGTACCTGTTCGTTCCGGTCGGCGGGGTCTTCGCCGCCGGGTCCGTCGTACACCTGCTCCGCCACGCTGCCCTCGACCCGGTCACCCGACGCTTCTGGCGTGCGCTCCTCGTCGCGGCGGTCACCATCACCACCGGGTACGGCTGGCTGGCGCTGGACATGCTGACGCACGCCGCCGAGGCCCGTACCCGGAGCATGCCCCTGCCGGCGGCGGCCTGCGTGGCGATCGGATTCGTCGTCGCCATCTGGGCGGTGGCCCGGGTGCCGGTCGCCGAGACCGGCGGTGTCGAGCGGTGGCGCCTCCTGCTCGACCGCACGATCGCGTTCCTCGGCTGCGCGGCTCTGCTCTGCTACATCGGGCTGGCCCCGATGCTGACCGCTGACGAGGCGTGGAGCCGGCAGGCGATGGCGCTGGTCGGGCTCGCCTTCCTGGTCGCGGTCGGCGCCGCGACGAAGGTGTCCTTCGTCGCCGGCGGTCCGGTCGACCGGGTCGCCCTGCGGTTCGTCGCGGCCAGCGGCGGCGTCACCGCCGCGATCGTCGCCGTGCTGGCGGTCCGGTACGGGTACGTCGCCGGCATCCCCGCCCAGGCGGTCGTGATGCCGCTGACCCCGGTCTTCTTCACCCTCGGCGTCCGGGCGCAGTGGCGGGCCCGTCTCGGTGTCCGCCGCGATCGGACCCCCAACGGGGTGCTGCTGCCGTACCTGGCGGTGGTGGCGGTCGACGTGCCGCTGCTCGCCGTCGCGTTCGGCGCCCCGCTGACCTGGCCGGTCCGGGTGGTCCTGATCGCCGCCGTGGTGGTGACCGCGCTGGTCAGCGTCCGGCAGTTCATCGCCTACCGGGAGAACGCCCGGCTGCTGCGCAACACCCGTCTCCAGGAGGAACGCCTGCAGTACGAGGTCAGCCACGACGGCCTCACCGGGCTGGCCAACCGGGCGCTGTTCCGGGACCGGCTCGCGTCCGCACTCACCGCCACGACACCCGCGTCGGTGCTCCTGGTCGACCTGGACGACTTCAAGACCGTCAACGACCTGCTCGGGCACGGCGTCGGTGACCGGCTGCTCGTGTCGGTCGCCGAGCTGCTGCGTGCCGAGGTCGGCGACGACGGTCTGCCGGTACGGGTCGCCGGTGACGAGTTCGCCGTCCTGCTCACCGGCCCGCACGCCGACCCCGAGAAATTGGCCGGCCGGCTGCTGGCCGCACTCGACCAGCCGATCAGCCAGCACCGCCTGCTGGTGCAGGCCAGCATCGGCATCGCCGACGCCGGGCCCGGAGCCACCGTCGACTCGGTGCTGCGGGACGCCGACGTGGCCATGTACACGGCCAAACAGCGCGGAAAGGCCAGCTTCGTACGCTACGTGGACGGCATGGGTGAGCCGGTGCTGGCGCACATGCAGCTCGGCGGCGAACTGCGACGGGCCCTGGACGACAACGAGCTGCGGATCGTCTACCAGCCGATCCTGCGGCTGGACGACGGGTGGCTGGTCGGGGTGGAGGCGTTGGTCCGCTGGCACCACCCGACGCGCGGGCTCGTCGGACCGGCCGAGTTCATCCCGGCCGCCGAGCGGACCGGCCTGATCGTGCCGCTGGGCCGGTTCGTGCTGCGTGAGACGTGCCGCCAGGCGGCGGCGTGGTCCCGGGAGTTCGGGCCGGACGCACTCCGGGAGGCGGGCCTGAACGTCTCCGCCCGGCAACTGCACGACCCCGACTTCGTCTCCGACGTGACCGCCGCGCTGGCCGACAGCGGGCTGCCCTGCGAGCGGCTGGTGCTGGAGGTGACCGAGTCGGCGGTGCTGCGCGGTCAACAGGTCTCCCGGACCCTCTTCGAACTCGACCGGATGGGCATCCGCCTCTCCCTCGACGACTTCGGCACCGGCGAATCGTCGCTGAGTCTGCTGCGCGCCTTCCCCGCCGCGATCGTGAAGCTCGACAAGTCCTTCGTCGACGGTATCGAGATCGACGACGGCCAGGCGGGGGCGGCCGCGGCCCGGCAGGCGGTGGCCCGGGCGGTGATCCAGCTCGCCCACGCCCTCGGCCTGGAGACCGTCGCCGAGGGCGTCGAGAGCGCCGAGCAGGTCGCGGTGCTCCGTGCCCTCGGCTACACCCGTGGCCAGGGCTACCACCTGGCCCGACCGATGACCGCCGAAGGCATCTCCGGCCTACTGGCCGGTCAGCGGACCGTGGCAACCGCCCAACCGACGACCTGAGACGGGGACTGGCGGGCTGATGTGCACGGGACGGCAAATGTGCCAGCCTGGCCGGGTGACCGAAGGTGACGGTGAGCTGACGGGCTGGGACTTCTTCATCTCGTACACGCAGTCGGACCGGGCGTGGGCAGAGTGGATCGCGTGGCTGTTGGAGGAGGACGGCCATCACGTGTTGGTGCAGGCCTGGGATTTCGTGCCGGGTACGCACTGGGTCCAGGGCATGCAGGACGGCACGACCCGTGCGGCGCGGACGATCGCCGTGCTCTCGCCGGACTATCTGACGTCCGTCTACGGGGGCGCGGAGTGGCAGGCGGCCTGGGCGGCGGACCCGGCCGGTCGTGACCGCAAGCTGCTCACGGTGCGGGTGAAGGAGTGTGAGCGGCCGGGCCTGTTGGCCAACGTGGTGGGCATCGACATCCTGGGCTTACCCGAAGCGAAGGCCAGGGCCCGGCTGCGGGCCATGGTGATGCGGGCCATGGCGGGGCGAGCCAAGCCGACCAGCCCGCCCGCCTTCCCTGGCGGCCGGGCAATCCCCCGAGAGACACGGTTCCCCGGCGCCCTGCCCACGGTGTGGAATGTCCCGGCCCGCAACCCACACTTCACCGGGCGGGATCGGGATCTGAAGGCATTGGCCGAAGGGTTGGCGGCGGGCTCGCCGCTCACCGTGCATTCGATACGTGGACTCGGCGGAGTCGGCAAGACGCAGCTCGCCGTCGAGTACGCGTACCGGCAGACGGCCCACTACGACGTGGTGTGGTGGGTGGCGGCGGAAGAACCGACGGCGATTCCCGACCAGTTCGCCCGCCTGGCACAGCGGTTGGAGGTGGAGACGGACCCGGATCCGGAGACGCTGCGGGTGGCTGTGCACGAGGCGTTGCGGGAGGTTCCCGGATGGTTGCTCATCTTCGACAACGCCGACCAGGTCGAGCAGGTGCGCCCGTGGTTGCCCGCCGTTCCGATGCCGCCGGGGGTCCCCGGTCACGTTCTGGTGACCACCCGCCGGAGTGGTTTCTCGGCGCTCGGGCGCGTGCACGACCTGGACGTGGTGGAGCCGGGTGAGGCGGTGGACCTGATGCGAGCGCGGGTACCGACCCTCCCGGACGAGGTGGCCCTGCAGATCGCCACGGAGTTGGGGCGGTTGCCACTGGCGTTGGAGCAGGCCGCCGCCTACCTCGATCAGACCGGGATGTCGCCCACGGAGTATCTGCACCTGCTGCGGACCAGAGCACCGGAGTTGTACAGCCGGGGCAGGTCCGTGCACCGGCAGGAGACGGTGGCCACGGTGTGGGAGTTGAGCCTGGAACGACTGACGGCCGACAGCCCGTCCTCCGTGCAGCTGCTGGACGTGTGTGCCTACCTGGCGCCGGAACCGATCCCGCTGGATATGTTCACCGGCCACCACCAGCGGCTGCCGGAACCGTTGGCGAGCGCCGCCCGGGATCCACTGCGCTTCAACGACGCCGTCGCCGCGGTGGTGGACTACTCGTTGGCGAAGCGCACCGAGTCGGGTTTGCAACTGCACCGCCTGGTGCAGGCGGCGTTGCGGCGCAGACACGGACGGCAAGCCCCCGACATCGACGAATCGACCGGCTGATGGAGGTGTCGGTGGTTGATCCGTTGGCGGTGACGTTGAGTCTGTTGGAGGACTACGCGCCCGGCGGCGATGTCCTGACGTCGCCGGAGAGTTGGCCTCGCTGGTCGATTCTGCTGTCGCACGTGCTGACCGCCGTCGACCATGTGCCCTATGGCGGCGGCAGCGATCCTGCGATGGCGCAGAACTGCTCGCACCTCCTGAACCGCGCCGCGACGTTCCTTCGAGCCCAAGGGCGCTACGTCGAGGCCCGACCACTGTTCGAGCGCGCGCTGACCATCGACGAAGCCGTCCACGGCCCCGACCACCCGAACGTCGCCATCCGCCTCAACAACCTCGCCCAGATCCTGCAGGACCTCGGGGATCCGGCAGCAGCACGACCACTGGCCGAACGAGCACTCACCATCGACGAAGCCGCATACGAACCCGACCACCCGACCATCGCCATCGATCTGAACAACCTCGCACTGATCCTGCGGCACCTGGGCGATCCGGCAGCAGCACGACTACTTGCCGAACGAGCACTCACCATCGGTGAAGCGGTATACGAACCCGACCACCCGACCGTCGCCATCTATCTGAACAACCTCGCACTGATCCTGCAGCACCTGGGCGAAACGGCAGCAGCACGACCACTGGCCGAACGAGCACTCACCATCAGCGAAGCCGCACACGGACCCGACCACCCGACCATCGCCGTCCGACTCAACAACCTCGCACTCATCCTCCGGGACCTGGGCGATCCGGCAGCAGCCCGACCACTGGCCGAACGAGCACTCACCATCGACGAAGCCGTATACGAAGCCGACCACCCGACCATCGCCGTCGATCTGAACAACCTCGCACTGATCTTGCAGGATCTTGGAGAGTCGGAGGCGGCACGATCACTGACCGAACGAGCACGGGCCATTCACGATGGAGCAGACCCTACCCGACGGCGCTCGGAGGAGACGGACAAGTGAGCGCGCCCGACACCGCGACCCTTGCCTACTGGAGCGAGCATCGCGAGCAGCTACGGCAGTCCGAGAACCAGCGTGCCGTCCTCACGAACTATCTGCTGGCCATCACGGCCGCACTGAGCGGTCTCATCGCGCAACAGAAATTCGCCATCACGACCCTGCCGCTGTCGATTCTCATCGCACTGTCGGGACTGTTCGGCGCGATAGCGGCGGCCAAATACCATGAGCGGGCCGAATACCATCTCCAGCAGGCGCGTGCCCTGACCCGGGCGCTCAAGGACGACGGCGCGCTGGCGAACAGCGACGACCTGATCCGGGAATACCGGGAGGCGCACTACCAGAAACACCCCCGCCTGCACCGGGTGCGGTTGCACGACCTCTGGATCGGACTCCATTGTGGTATTTCCGCCTACGGAGTCGGCCTGATCGTCACCACCCTCGTTTAGTGGTCGGGCCCCCAAGCTTGGCGACAGAGTGTGAGGTACGTGGATTGATCGATGGAGGGTGTCGGTGGTTGATCCGTTGGCGGTGACGGTGAGTTTGCTGAGGGACTATGCACCCGGCGGCGACGTCTTCTCGTCGCCGGAGAGCTGGCCTCGCTGGTCGATTCTGCTGTCGCACGTGCTGACCGCAGTCGACCATGTGCCTAATGACGGCGGCAATGATCCTGATGTGGCGCGGAACTGCTCCTTCCTCCTCGATCGCGCCGCAACGTTCCTTCAGACCCAGGGGCGCTACGTCGAAGCCCGACCGCTGTTCGAGCGCGCGCTGGCCATCACGGAAGCCGCACAGGGACCCGACCACCCGACCGTCGCCATCCGACTCAACAACCTCGCACTGATCCTGCAGGACCTGGGCGACCCGGCGGCAGCACGACCACTGGCCGAACGAGCACTCACCATCGACGAAGCTGCACAAGGCCCCAACCACCCGACAGTCGCCATCCGACTCAGCAACCTCGCACTGATCCTCCGGGGACTCGGTGACCCGGCGGCGGCACGACCGCTAGCCGAACGAACACTCACCATCGACGAAGCCGTATACGAAGCCGACCACCCGACCATCGCCAGGGATCTAAACAACCTCGCGGTGATCCTGCGGGACCTCGGAGAGCCGGCGGCGGCACGACCACTGGCCGAACGAGCACTCACCATCGACGAAGCCGTCCACGGACCCGACCACCCGGCCGTCGCCATCGATTTGAACAACCTCGCGCTGATCCTGCAGGACCTGGGCGAACCCGACGGCGGCACGGGCGTTAGCTGACGGGACCGGAGGGCACCAGGAGCAGGTACGCGCCTGGATGACCAGCCGGCAGGCCGCACCCAGACACCGCCCGGCTCCTGGCCGGTGCACGGTGACCATCCGAGGCGGCCCTGCCTGCGCATCCGCTCCAGCGAATCGCCCGACCAACGTTCCGGGACATGGCACGGCCCGCGTCTCACCGGGCCGTGCCGGACCTGGGCGCGGCGGCCTGGGGCGGGTGTCGGAGCCCCGGGCCTGCCTCGGCCCTTAGTGGGCGAAGTGGCGGGTGGCGGTGAGGTACATGGTGACGTCGGCCTGCTTGCAGGCGGCGATCACCTCCTCGTCCCGGATCGATCCGCCGGGCTGGACGATCGCCCGGACGCCCGCGTCGATGAGGATCTGCGGGCCGTCGGCGAACGGGAAGAACGCGTCCGAGGCGGCCACCGCGCCGCGCGCCCGCTCGGCGCCGGCCCGGCTGACCGCGAGGCGAGCCGAATCCACCCGGTTGACCTGCCCCATGCCGACCCCGACCGTGGCGCCGTCGTGGGCCAGCAGGATCGCGTTGCTCTTCACCGCGCGCACCGCCCGCCAGGCGAAGGCCAGGTCCGCCAGGGTGGCGTCGTCGGCCGGCTCGCCGGTGGCCAGCCGCCAGGTGGCCGGGTCGTCGCCCTCGGCGTCGATCGCGTCCGGCAGCTGCACCAGCACGCCACCGCTGACCTGCCGCCACTCGGTCGGACGCGGCTGGAAGGCGGGCGCACGCAGCAGCCGGATGTTCTTCTTGGCCCGCAGCGTCTCCACCGCACCGGGTTCGTAGCCGGGTGCCACCACGACCTCGGTGAAGATCTCGGCGATCTGCCCGGCCAGCTCGACCGAGACCGGGCGGTTGACGGCGATCACCCCACCGAAGGCGGAGACCGGGTCGCAGGCGTGCGCCTTGCGGTGCGCCTGCGCCACGTCCGTGCCGACGGCGATCCCGCACGGGTTGGCGTGCTTGATGACGGCCACCGCGGGCTGATCGGCGAAGTCGTTCGCGGCCCGCCAGGCGGCGTCCGCGTCGACGTAGTTGTTGTAGGACATCTCCTTGCCGTGCAGCTGCTCGGCCTGGGCCAGCCCGACCGGGCCGGCCGGGTCGGCGTAGAGAGCGGCGCTCTGGTGCGGGTTCTCGCCGTAGCGCAGCACCGACTGCCGGCGCAACGCCAGACCGGCGAACTCCGGCATGCCGTCGGCGGCCGGGGCCACCGACGAGGCGAACCAATCGGCGACCGCCACGTCGTACTCGGCGATGTCGGCGAAGGCGCGGGCGGCCAGCGCCCGGCGCTGCGCCAGGGTGAAGCCGCCGCCGTCGAGCGCGGCCAGCAGCATCGGGTACGCGCGGGGGTCCGTCACCACGGCCACCGAGGCGTGGTTCTTCGCGGCCGCCCGCACCATCGCCGGCCCGCCGATGTCGATCTGCTCGACGCACTCGTCCTGGCCGGCGCCGGAGGCGACGGTGTCCTGGAACGGGTACAGGTTGGACACCAGCAGGTCGATCCCGGCGATGCCGTGCTCGTCGAGCTGGGCGGTGTGCGCGTCCTTGCGCAGGTCGGCGAGGAGCCCGCCGTGAATCGCCGGGTGCAGGGTCTTGACCCGCCCGTCGAGGATCTCCGGGAATCCCGTCACCCGCTCCACCGGCGTCACCGGTACCCCGGCGGCCGCGATCGTCGACGCGGTGCTGCCGGTGGAGACGATCTCCACACCGGCCGCGTGCAGCGCCTTGGCCAGGTCGGCCAGGCCGGTCTTGTCGTAGACGCTGACGAGTGCCCGCCGGATCGGGCGACGCCCGTCCTGGATGGAGTTCACGCCGACCATGACCTTTCTTCCAGTTATCGTCCAACCGTCCCGGACCAGCCGGCCCACCTGCTCGACGAGCTGGCTCCGCTCGGCTTCCTTGATGCGCTCGGTGAGCGTGTCGACGTCGTCGTCGTCGCGTACCGGCACCGCCACCTGCGCGACGATCGGGCCGGTGTCCAATCCGGCGTCGACGAAGAAGAGGGTCGCCCCGGTCACCTTGACCCCGTAGGCGAGCGCGTCGCGCGGGCCGTGGATGCCGGGAAACGCCGGCAACAGGGTGTTGTGCGTGTTCAGGTATCGGTCGCCGAAGGCGGCGAGGAAACGCGGACCGACGAGCTTCAGGAACCCGGCCGAGATGACCAGGTCGGGTCGGTGCTCGGCGACCTGGGCGGTGAGCGCGGCGTCCCACCGATCACGGTCCGGGTGGTCCTTCACCCGCTCGACGAAGGTCGGCACCCCCGCGGCGGCGGCCCGGTCCAGGCCGGCGATCCCGTCGCGGTCCGCCCCGACCGCGACCACCCGCGCCCCGTACGCCGGGTCCGCGGTGGCGTCCAGCAGGGCCTGGAGATTGCTGCCGGAGCCGGAGACAAGGACGACGATACGGGCGGGCTGGTTCACCGGCACACCCTATCCGGCCGCTGGCCGGTGCCCATCCGCTGGGCAGCGCGGCGCGCGTGACCACCGGACTGGCCGAAACCGGGTACGCTGCCGGTCGCTTGGGACCGGCGCATGTCCGGTCCCACACCCGTCAGCGAACAACCGTGAGGAGCACGTCGTCATGCAGCCCGAATACCAGTCCCAGCCACCGCAGTCGGTCGACAACAACATGACAATGTCGATCGTCGCGATCTTCCTGTTCTGGCCGCTGGCCATTCCGGCGATCATCAACGCCTCGAAGGTCAACCCGCTGCTGCAGCAGGGTGACTACGCCGGCGCACAGGCTGCGGCGGCCGAGTCGAAGAAGTGGTCCAAGTGGGCCCTGATCGTCGGTATCGCCTGGATCGCGATCGTCCTGGTGTGCTGCCTGGGCGGCGGCCTGCTGGGCTCGATGAGCGGCAGCAACGCCAGCGGTTCCTGAGCACCGGATGCAGCCCGGTCAACCCGGTCAGGACCCGTACGGCCAACAGCCGCCGTACGGGGACCAGACCACGCCCCCGCCGGTCAACCCGTACGCGCCACCCCCGGCGAACCCGTACGCGCCACCGCCGGCGAACCCGTACGCCCAGCCGACCGACCCGTACGGTCAGCAACCCCCGGCCGACCCGTACGGTCCGCAACCGGAGGCTCCGCCGCCGGCCTCCCCCGGACCCTACGGTCCGTACGCGCCGCCGGCCGGTCCCCCACCGGCCGCCGGGCAGCCCCCGGCGTACGGACAACCGGCGTACGGACAACCGGCGTACGGACAACCGGGCTACGGGCAGCCCTACGCCGACCCGTACGGCCCGCAGCCGTACGGCGGCGCGCCGATGTACCCGAACGCGGGTTTCACCGGCGCGCAGGGACAGCAGAACACCCTCGGCCTGGTCGCGATGATTCTCGGCATCGCCTCGATTCCGTTGAGCTGCTGCTACCTCGGCATCCCGCTCGGGTTGGCCGCACTCGTGACCGGCTGGCTCGGTAAGCAGAAGGCCGACCAGGGCCTGGCCGGCAACTCCGGTCAGGCCCTCGCCGGCCTGATCTGTGGCGCGGTCGGGCTGCTGCTCGGTCTGCTGCAGATCGTGGTGGTGGCACTGAATGTCGGCGGATCGGCGCTGTATCCCTGATCAGCAGCCAGCCCGCCGTCAGGGGCGTCCCGGTGCCTCCGGGACGCCCCTGACGCGTCAGCGGGCCGGTTCTCGACCGCCCCACCTCGGGCCAGGACCCGCACACCGTCGCCCTCCCGACGGCGGGGAGGCTCAGGTCGCGGGTCGGGTGAGCCAGCGGGTGGCGGCGGCACCGAGCAGTGCGCCGGCACCGGTGACCAGCAGTGCCGCGAGCGCCACCTGCCAACCGACCGGCCCGACCTGCGCCAGCCGGCCGGCACCCAGCGGCCCGCCGGACGCCTGCGCCGCCGCGCCGAGCAGCAGACCGGCCACCGGTCCGGCGAGCGCCGCCGGCCCGAGCAGCCGCCGCCAGGACAGCGGTGTCCGTTCGGCGGTGGCCAGACGCAGCAGGCGGCGCGCGAGCAGCCAACCGGTGGCCATTCCCACGAGGACGGGCAGCGCGAGGACGGTGACCGCGCCGAGCCCGGCCACCGGCCCGCTGGGCAGGCCGGCGAACAGCGGCAGTGCCGGTAGCGCGCCGACCGACACCTCGCTGGTGCGTACCGCCGTGTCGGTGCCGACCGCGAAGCCGGGGCCGAGCAGATAACTGGCCGACCACACGCTGGCGTTCGGCGCGTACGCGAGGCTGACCAGGGTGATGCCGGCCTGGCCGGCGACCCCGGTTTGATAGGCGCCGATCAGGTCGGCCGCGTCGCCACCACCGGTCGCCACGGCCAGCCCCGCCACGGCGGCGCCCGCGCCGAGCAGCACCAGGGCGGCGACCAGACCGGCACGTACGCCCTCGCGCAGCGGCATCGGCGTCTGCTCGGCGAGGACCCCCGCCACGCCGGTCGTCCGGGCCGCACCGACACCGGCGGCGAGGGTGCCGACCGTCACGAGCGTCAGCCCGGCGCGCACCGGCGACACGCCGGGCCCACCGGCTCCGACGAGCACGGCGACGAGCGCTCCCAGCAGCCCGTACGCGACGCCGACGGCAGCGGCGGCGGCGAGCGTACGGCCCGGCGACCGGCCACCGCGGGCACCGATCGCGCGGCTGGCGTGCACTCCGGCCCGAACCAGCCGCCACATTGCCAACGCCGTCACCGCGAGCGGCGCCAGGCCGAGCGGGCCGGTGGCCGTGACCAGGGGCACCCCGTGCCCGAGGAGCCAACCCGCCGCTCCCGCCCGGGCGGCGTCGAGCAGACTGCCGGCGTCCTCGCTGAGTTGGAACAGCCACAGCGCCAGCGCCACGGGCAACCAGGTGGTCACGGCCGCTCCGGTGGCGGCGACCAGTGCGGCGACCGTGAGCGGCGCGTGGCTGCGCCCGGAAGGTGCCGCCCGCGCGGCCGGCACCCGGCGCGGCGGGCCGGCCCGGCCGGGGGGCCGGGCACCGGCGCCACGGGCGTCGGTGGCCCGGCGAGGCTGGTCAGGGGTGACAAAGGACATCGGCTCTACTCTGGCATGCCGGGCCGGCCCCGGCTGCCCGACACCGCCCGTCGGGTCGGGCAGCGACGCGCCGGACACCCGAGTTCGGCTGATCCGGCGTGGGCGGGCACCGCCTCATCTAGCCTCGGCACAGGGGCCGTGACCGACGTCGCGGCAGCATGTGACCGGAAGGGGAGTCGTGAACGCTCCGTATCCACCGCCCCCGCCGCCACCCGCCGGCCGGGACCGTACGACCCTCTGGGGAATACTCGGCATCGTCACCGGTGTGCTGTGCTGCGGCATCCTCGGCATCGTCTTCGGCTGGTTGTCGATCCGCGACGCGCGCCGGTACCGCCAGTCGCCGGTGCTGGGCTACGTGGCCATCGCGCTGGGCGTGCTGAACATCGTCGTCAGCCTGATCCTGCAGGCCACCGGCAACTACCCGTACTGGAACCGCTGAGGGGGCCCCCGAGCGGGGGGCGCCCCAGCGCCGGGCGGGCCGGGGAGCGCCCGGGCCAGTGAGGGCGCGACACGGTGGGCGG
>NZ_JBAGKI010000026.1:0-76535 GCF_036689795.1 Micromonospora palythoicola
GAACGCGACGAGGACGAGGGCGGCCAGCCATCGGGTGGCCGCCCTCGACGCGTACCCGGGATCACTCGGATTCGGCGAGGATCGCGTACAGCTTGCGGCGGGTCTCGTCGAGCACCTGGGCGGCCCGTTCCCGCTGGTCGTCGGTGCCCGTCATCATCACCTGACGCAGCGCCTGCATCGCCTGCATGCCGGCGTTTCGGATGTCGTGCCAGCTGTTGATGGTGTCCTCGGCGACCTCCGCCCAGGGCGGTGTCTGGGCCGCCTCGTCGGCCTCGGCGCGGCCCTGCTCGGTGAGGGTGAACCGCTTGCGACCACCGCCGGACTCCTCCGTGGCGGCGATGACGCCCTCGTCCTCCAGCAACTGGAGGGTCGGGTAGATCGAACCGGGACTGGGTCGCCAGCTCCCGCCGGTGCGGGAGTCGATCTCCTGGATCATCTCGTAGCCGTGCATCGGTCGCTCGGTGAGCAGGGCCAGCACCGCGTTGCGGACGTTCGGCCGGCGCCCCCGCCCCCGTCCGCGACCGCCCCGACCGTGTCCGAACCCGTGTCCGCCCGGCGGAAACGGTGGCCCCGGCGGAAACCCGAACCCGCGCATCCGCCCCTCGTGCACGCCATGCCCACGTCGATGCAATCTCATGGTCTTCTCCTTCTCGGAACTATCACTGATGCATCAACGATATATCGCCAACACAACGCCGACAACCCGACTCACGTCGGCCGCCCGGGTTCCGCCTTGTTGACCAAGAAGTTCGCGTCGTGATTCGCCGCCGAAAGTGGCCAAAACTTCTTGATCAACGCGAGCGGGGGTGGGTGGGGGCGAGCGGGGGCGGGTGGGGGTGGGTGGGTTTGGTGGTGGGGTGGGGTTGGTCTGCCGACGGAAGGTGAAGGGATCTGGCAGGCTGTAACCGTGCTGACGGCGCCGGTGCGGCAAATCGGGGAATCGGAACGGCGCGCGGTCGAGCGGTTGCTCGACCTCGACCCGTTCGCGAGCGCGCAGGTCGCGGAGCGGGTCGCCGCGCGTGGGCTGGCCTGGTGGCGGGCCGAGGGCCGGGTGCTGGGGTACGGCTCCCGCCGGCACCTCGAATCGGTCTGTTGGCTCGGCGGGAACCTCACCCCGGTGCTGGCCGGCCCGCAGGCCATCGCCGCCTTCGCCGACCTGCTGGCCGGCGAGGAACGGCTCTGTTCCTCGATCGTCGGGCGGGCCGACGCCGTCCTGCAACTGTGGGAGCGGCTCTCCGACACCTGGGGTCCGGCCCGAGACGTACGCGCCAACCAGCCGTTGCTGGTCACCGACGCGCTGCCACCGGTCCCGGTCGACCCACACGTGCGCCGGGTGCGCAGCGGCGAACTCGACCGGCTCTTCCCGGCCGCGGTGGCGATGTACACCGAGGAGGTCGGTGTCTCCCCACTCGCCGAGGACGGCGGTCGCGGGTACCGGCGCCGGGTGACGGACATGATCCGCTCCGGCCGGGCGTACGCCCGTTTCGTCGACGGCCGGGTGGTGTTCAAGGCCGAGCTGGCGGTCGTCACCCGGCGCACCGCGCAGGTCCAGGGGGTGTGGGTGGCACCCGAGTGGCGGGGGCGCGGCATCGCCACCGCCGCGATGGCCGCGGTGGTCGCTGACGCGCTGACCCGGGTCGCCCCGACGGTCAGCCTCTACGTCAACGACTTCAACAGGCCCGCCCGGCGGGTCTACGAGCGCTGCGGGTTCCGCCCGGTCGGCACCCTGGCGACCGTGCTGTTCTGAGCCGGCCGCAGGTCGGCGGAGACCTTCGTCACGCCCCGCCACCGGCGAAAATGCGTTGAGTCAGGCGGGCGGGCGAAGCAGGCTGGAAACTCCGCCACCAGACCGGAGGAACCGACGCATGCGCCTGCTCCGTGATCTGTGGGTCACCTCCGCGCGCCGGATGACCCTGGTGGTCGTCCTGATCCTGCTCGGCGGCATCGGCCAGGCGGCCACCGCCGCGCTCGCCGGGCCGGTGCTGCTGCACCGCTCCGTCGGGTTCTTCGTGCTGCTGTCGGTGGCGCTTGTCGCGGCGGTCGTCAGCGACCTGGTGGTGAGCCTGGTGATGGCCGGCGTCACCGCCGATTGGTCCGCCGACCTGCGCCGTCGCCTGTGCCGGGTGGCGCTGGGACAGCCCGTGCCGGCGCTGGAGACGACCCCGGTCGGTGAGATGCTCGACCGCATCGACGGCGACGTGTACGACGTCGCCTCGGGCGTGCGTGGCCCCGGCGTACGGCTGGCCCAGGCACTGGCCGTCGGCCTGCTGTCCACGCTCGTCGCGCTCACCGTCTGGTGGCCGGCCGGGCTCGGCATGCTGCTGCTCTGCGTCCTGCTCGCGTTCACCCTGCGGCGTCCCGCCGCCCGGATCGCCCCGGCCCGGATGCACGAGGAAGCGGCCTGGTCGGACCTCGCGGCCGTGATGGAGGAGTCGATCCACGGCCAGGACGACGTACGCACCAGCCTGGCCCGGCCGTACGTGCTGCGCCTGTACGCCCGCCGGGCGGCCGAGGTGCTGCGCCGTGGACTGCGGGTGTGGCAGATGTCGGCGCAGGTCAACACCGTCGCGGCCGGGGTGACGCGGGTCGGGGTGGCGCTGGTCGTGCTCGGCGGGGTGTGGGCGTTGACCACCGGCCGGGTCGACGCCGCCCGGATCACCGCGATCTGGCTGCTTGCGCTCTCCCTCGGCATGACCGTCGAACACGTCAGCCGGATGGTGCCGGAGGTGCAGTACGCCCTCGGCGCGTGGGGACGGGTCCAGCTGCTCTCGGCCGCACCACAGGAGCCCAGCGGCGGTGCCGCACCCAGCGACGGTGACCTGGTCATCCGCGACCTGACCTACCGCTACCCGAGCACCGGGCCGGACGCCGACCGTGGCCCCGCACTGCGCGACGTCGACCTGACCTTCGTCCGGGGCCGCTCGTACGCCCTGGTCGGCCGGACCGGGTCGGGTAAGTCCACGCTGGCCAAGCTGCTCACCCGGGCGGTCGACGTGCCGCCGGGGACGGTCCTGCTCGCCGGGCGCGACGTGCTCGACCTCGACGTGGAGCAGCTGCGCCAGTGGGTCGCCGTGGTGCCGCAACGGACCGAGATCCTCGCCGGCACGCTCGCCGAGAACGTGGCGCTGTTCGACCCCGAGCTGCTCGACGCCGCCGCCCTGGCCCTCGACGAGCTGGGGCTGGCCAACTGGATCGCCGAGCTGCCGGCCGGCCTGGACACCCGTCTCGGCGACGGCGGCCACGTGCTCTCGGCCGGTCAGGAGCAGCTGGTCGCCTTCGCCCGGATCCTGGTCCGCGACCCGCACGTGGTGATCCTCGACGAGGCCACCGCCCGGCTCGACCCGGTCACCGAGACCAGGGTGCAGCAGGCCACCGAGCGGCTGCTGCGCGACCGGATCGGCATCGTCATCGCCCACCGGTTGTCGTCGGTGAGCCGCTGCGACGAGGTGGTGGTGCTGGCCGACGGCGCCGTGGTCGAGGCCGCCCCGCTGGCCGAGTCGCGACGCTTCGCCGAGCTGCTGGCGGCCGGTCACCAGGGCGGGCACGGTGTCGACGCGGCAACCGAGCTGCTGCCGGAGCCGGAGGCCGACCGGATCTGGGCGGAGCCGGCGCTCGTCGGCGCCAACCCGGCCGCCGCCATCGGCCCGGCGACCGCGATCAGCGTGCCCGTGGGAGCCCGCACGGCCGCCGCGCGTGGCGCCGACGTGCTGCTGCCCGGCGGTGGTGGCGAGACCGGCGACGGCACCGACCCGCCACCGCCGGACGACGCCGAGCTGCCCGCCCGGCACGGCGTCGAGGCAGGTCTGCCGGTGGGCGGTCCCGCGCCGGTCGTCGGGCCGGAGCCGGTCGACCCGGCGGAGGGGCGACAGGTCGGCGGCCGTGAGGCCGGCGCCGGTGCCCCGGACGCGGCGACCGAAGCCGACCGGCGGCCGGCCTCCCGGGGACGGACCCTGCGGGAGATCGGCCGGCTCTGCCTCAACGACCCCCGGTACGGCGCGGCGGCGGTGGGCATCTTCGCCGTGCTGGCGATCCTCGGCCTGGACGGGCCCGTGCTCGCCTGGCTCTGGGCCGACGTGGTCGACGGCACCGGCGACCCCTGGCTGCCCGCCCTCGGTATCGCGGCCGGGCTGATCCTCGCCATCCCGGCGCACTACTGGACCCACCTGTGGTTCCCCGCCTGGTGGGTACGGCAGATGCTGCGGATCAGCGCCCGCCTGGTGTACGGCCAGACCGGCCCGCGCCGGGTCAGCCGGCACACCCCCGCCGAGGTGGTGGCCCAGGGCGGCGACACCGAGCGGGTCGTCCAACTCGCCGACAACGTGCTCGACCAGACCGTCGGCCTGATCCTGCTGGTCGCCATGACGCTGATCACCGGCAGCGTGGTGCCCGGACTGTTCTTCCTCGGCACGATGGTGCTCTCCGGGCTGGCCGCCACGGCGTTCGGCCCGAGACTGGAGCGGGCGGCGCGGGACACCGTCGCCGCGCGGGCGGCCTTCGCCACCGCCCTGGTCTCCACGCTGTCCGCGGCCCGCACGGTGAAGCTGGCCGGGGCCACCCGGCCGGTGCTGACCCACCTGGCCGACCTCGACACCGTACGCAGCGAACGGCAGCGCCGGGAGATCGCCGTGCAGGTCTGGGCACGCTCCACGCCGGCGGTGGCCAGTGGGCTGTTCCCGATCGGCGTGTGGGCGCTGTTCCTGACCGGTGGGCTTTCCGCCGGGGCGGCGCTGGTCGCGGTCGCCACGTTGGGCGCGGCCCGCTGGTTCGCCTGGACCACCGCCTCGCTGATCTCCCAGGTGCCGTCGGCACGGGTGTGGACCCGACGGACGGCGGAGATGACCGGGATCGAGGCGTACTCGGCGCGGGTGCCCGGGGTGGACCTGGCCGCCGGCACCGCCCCCGCCCCGACGGTGCCACCGCGTACCCCGCTGCGGCGGCTGGAACTGGTCGGCTTCGGCGTCCGGCACACCGACGGCACCACCGCCGTACGCGACGTGGACCTGACCGTGGCACGCGGGCAGTTGGTCCTCGTGGTCGGGCCGGTCGGCTCGGGCAAGTCGTCGCTGCTGCGGGCCCTCGCCGGCATCGCGCCGCACACCGGGCTGCTGAGCTGGAACGGTGAGCCGGTGAGTGAGCCGGAGCTGTTCCTGCGTCCCAACCAGGTCGGCTACGTCGGTCAGCTGCCCCGGGTGCTCTCCGGCACGGTCGCGGACAACATCACCCTCGGGCATCAGGTGGACGCCGAGCACGCGGTCAGCACCGCCCAGCTCGACCACGACCTGGCCGCCACCGGCAGCGGACTCGGCCTGCTCATCGGGCACAAGGGCACCCGGTTGTCCGGCGGCCAGCTGCAACGGCTGGCGCTGGCCCGGGCGCTGGCGCCGCGTACCGAACTGCTGGTGGCCGACGACGTCTCCTCCGCGCTCGACGTCACCACCGAGCTGGCGCTGTGGCAGGCGCTGCGGGACCGGGGAGTGACCGTGGTCGGCTCCACCTCGAAGCGGGCCGCGCTGGTGCGGGCCGACCACGTGGTGGTGCTCATCGCCGGCACGGTGGCCGCCCAGGGTCCGTGGCGTGACCTGGAGAAGTACTGGGGCCACCTGGCCGGCTGAGAGCGGGTCTGAGATCCGCACGGGTCCGGCTGCCCTCGGCCGTCACCGGGCAGCCGGACCCGCCGGTCAGGCCGCCCGCAGGTACGGGGCCGGCCAGTTGGGCGCGGCGCCCAGCTTGGCGGCCGCCTGGTGCGGCCAGTACGGATTGCGCAGCAGTTCCCGGCCGAGCAGCACCAGGTCGGCCTCGCCGTCGGCGATGATCGCCTCGGCCTGCTCCGGTTCGACGATCAGGCCGACCGCGCCGGTCGGCACCTGCGCCTCGCGGCGGACCTGAGCGGCCAGCGGCACCTGGTAGCCGCGCCCGACCGGGACCTTGGCGGCTGGCGACGCCCCGCCCGAGGAGCAGTCGATCAGGTCCACCCCGGCGGTGCCGAGTTCGGCGGCGAGGGCGACGCTGTCCTCGACCGTCCAGCCGCCCGGCACCCAGTCGGTGGCCGAGATCCGGGCCAGTACCGGCACGTCCTCACCGACAGCGGCGCGCACCGCCCGAGCCACCTCCAGCGTCAGCCGCATCCGTCCGGCCCGGTCACCGCCCCAGCCGTCGGCCCGATTGTTGGTGAGCGGGGAGAGGAACTCGTGCAGCAGGTAGCCGTGTGCAGCGTGGATCTCCACGGCGGCGAAGCCGGCCGCCACCGCCCGCGTGGCGGACTCGGCGAATGCCGCGACGACATCGGCGATCCCGGTGGCGTCCAGGGCCGACGGCACCCGGTACTCCGGCACGAACGGTTCACCGGTCGGCCCGACCGGCGTCCAGCCACCCTCGGCGTCCGGCACCCCACCCTGGCGCGGCTCCCACGGCCGGTACGTCGACGCCTTGAACCCGGCATGCGCGAGCTGTACCACGGGCACCGCGCCGTGCGCGGCCACGAACCTGGTCACCGGCCGCCAGGCGTCGACGTGGCGGCCGGACCACAACCCGGTGTCCTGCGGACTGATCCGGCCCTCCGGCAGCACGGCGGTCGCCTCGGTCATCACCAGGCCCGCGCCACCGATCGCCCGGGTGCCGAGATGCACCAGGTGCCAGTCGGTGGGCAGGCCGTCGGGTCCGGCGCTGTACTGGCACATCGGTGCCAGCGCGATCCGGTTGGGCAGGGTGACCGTCCGCAGCGTCAGCGGCGTGAACAACGAACTCATCGCGCCATCCTCTCCCGGGTGCGCGACCTCAGCGCCGACGGCGAGCTGTGGGCTCGCGCACGGTCGGTGTCCGGTGGTCCTGCACCGCCACCGCCGTGGGGTCGCGTACCGCCAACGTTCCGGCGGTGGCCAGGGCCCAGCCGACGGCGACCGTCAGCAGCAGCCGCTCCAGCACCCCGACCAGCGAACTCCGGCCGACCAGCAGCATCGCCAAACCGACCGCGCCCGCGAGTGGTAGCGACACCGCTGCCGCGACGACGCCAATGCGCCGCAGCCGGCGTCGCGCCACCGGCGAGAAGGCGACCGCCAGCATCGCGAAGACCACCGCCGCCGTCGCGGCGACACTGGCCGCACCGTGCACCAGATCCGCCACGGTGGCCCGTTCGAACGGCGGCAGTGGGCAGCCCGCGCTGCACGTCACCGCTCCGGACAGGACCGTGCACAGACTCGCCGCCACGAGTAGCGTCACGGCGACCCGAAGTGCCGTGTCGCCGCAGTGCGGCGCACCGACCCGTAGCGCGACGGCGAGCAGCAGCAGCGCCCCGGCCAGGGCGAACACTCCGATCCGGTACGTCCAGGCATGGTCGCTGTCGACGACACCGGCCTCACTCACGTACCCGGTCAGGCCTGGTCCTGGGCCGGCCACCACGGCGAGTGTCACCGCGGCCGCGCCAGCCAGGGCGCAGAGCGCGGCGACCAGCGCGGCGCCGCGCCGCACCGACCGTCGGACCGTGGCCGGCGGCTCAGCCACGCCCGTGCGGCGTCGTCCAGCCGTGCAGATCCGGCCCGAGTGGGACGATTCCGGTCGGGTTGATCTCGCCGTGGGTGGCGTAGTAGTGCCGCTTGATGTGGTCGAAGTCGACGGTCTCCCCGAAACCGGGCGTCTGGAACAGATCCCGGGCGTACGCCCACAGCACCGGCAGCTCGGTGAGTTTCTGCCGGTTGCACTTGAAGTGCCCGTGGTACGCCACGTCGAAGCGGACCAGCGTGGTGAACAGGCGCACGTCCGCCTCGGTGATCGAGTCACCCATCAGGTAGCGCCGGCCGGCCAGCCGTTGCGACAGCGCGTCCAGCCGGGTGAACAGCGCCTCGAACGCCTCGTCGTACGCCTGCTGCGAGGTGGCGAAGCCGCATCGGTAGACGCCGTTGTTGACGTCCCGGTGGATCTCGGCCATCAGCGCGTCCATCTCCGGGCGCAGCTCGACCGGGTAGAGGTCCGGCGCGCCGGGGGCGTGCAGCCGCCGCCACTCGGTGGACAGGTCCAGGGTCAGCTGCGGGTAGTCGTTGGTGACCACCCGGCCGGTCCGGGTGTCCACCAGCGCCGGCACGGTGACCCGGCCGGTGTAGTCCGGATCGGTGGCCAGGTACGCCTCGGAGAGGTAATTGATGCCCAGCACGGGGTCGAAGCCGTCCGGGTCGAGGGCGAACCGCCAGCCCCGGTCGTCGCGGATCGGGTCGACGGTGCCCAGCGAGATGGCGTCGGTCAGCCCGAGCAGGTTCCGCACGATGAGCGCCCGGTGCGCCCAGGGGCAGGCCCGGCACCAGACCAGCCGGTAGCGGCCCGGCTCCAGCGGCCAGCGGTCCTGCTCGTCCGGTCCGCCGCCGGGCGGTGCGGTCGAGTGCGGCGTCACCCGCCCGGCGAACCGGTTGGGTTGGCGGACGAACGCACCGCCGTCGCTGGTCTCCGCGCTGAACTGGGCCCCTGCCATGCCCACAACCTATCGGCACCCGGCGGGGATATCCTGGCCGTCGGTGAGTCGCCGTGGACCCGGTGGACGCACCCTGACGACCCTTCCCCCACCCCCGAAGGACTCGCGATGACCGTGGCATACCTGGTGGCCGGTGTCCGCACCCCGATCGGCCGGTACGCGGGCGCGCTGGCCGGCGTACGCCCCGACGATCTGGCCGCCCACGTGATCCGCGAGCTGGTCGCGCGGCATCCGTCGGTGGACTGGGCGCGTACCGACGACGTGGTGCTGGGCTGCGCGAACCAGGCCGGTGAGGACAACCGCAACGTGGCCCGGATGGCGGCGCTGCTCGGCGGGCTGCCCGAGCAGGTGCCCGGCAGCACGGTCAACCGGCTCTGCGGCTCCGGGCTGGACGCACTGGCCACCGCCGCCCGGTCGATCGTCGCCGGTGAGGCGGACCTGGTCGTCGCGGGCGGGGTGGAGAGCATGAGCCGGGCGCCGTTCGTCATGCCGAAGGCCACCACCGCGTTCTCCCGATCCGCCGAGGTGTACGACACCACCATCGGTTGGCGACTGGTGAACCCGCTGATGGAGCGGGGTTGGGGCATCGACTCGATGCCCGAGACGGCGGAGAACGTGGCCGCCGAGTGCGGCGTGGACCGGGCGGCACAGGACGAGTTCGCGTACCGCTCGCAGTTGCGGGCCGCGAAGGCCCAGGCCGACGGCCGGCTGGCCGAGGAGATCGTGCCGGTGACCGTGCCGGCGGGGCGGCGGGAGACCCGGCTGGTCGAGGTCGACGAGCACCCCCGACAGACCTCGTTGGAGAAACTGGCGGCACTGCCCACCCCGTTCCGCGACGGCGGCACGGTGACCGCCGGCAACTCCTCGGGCGTCAACGACGGCGCGGTGGCCCTGCTGGTCGCCTCGGAGGCGGCCGTCGCCGCGTACGATCTCACGCCGCTGGCCCGGGTCACCGGCACGGCGGCGGCCGGTGTGCCGCCCCGGGTCATGGGCATCGGGCCGGTTCCGGCGACCCGGCGGCTGCTGGACCGGCAGGGGTTGGCGCTGGCCGACATCGACGTGATCGAGCTGAACGAGGCCTTCGCCGCCCAGTCCGTCGCGGTGCTGCGCGAACTCGGCCTGCCGGAGGACGCGGAGCACGTCAACCCCAACGGCGGCGCCATCGCCCTGGGGCACCCGCTCGGCGCCAGTGGTGCCCGGCTGGCGCTGACCGCCGCGCTGGAACTGCGTCGACGCGGCGGGCGGCGGGCGTTGGCCACCATGTGCATCGGGGTGGGACAGGGCATCGCGCTGCTGCTGGAGGCCCCCTGACCCGCCGGCACCGAACGGTGGATCAGGAAAAGAGCGTTGTGGATCTCCCCCCGCGCGACGGACCGGCCTAGAGTGGTCAGCATCACGATCCACGGCGACGACGTGAGGTGCAACCAGTGCAACAGCCGGACGGACTTCCCGCCGAGATCGACCTCTCCCGGCCCAGCGCGGCGCGGGTGTACGACTACTTCCTCGGCGGCGCCCACAACTTCGACATCGACCGGCAACTGGCCGACCAGATCGCGGCCATGACGCCGAACCTGCCGGCGACGATGCGGGCCGGGCGGGAGTTCCTCCGCCGGGCCGTGCACGCCCTGCTCGACGCCGGCATCGACCAGTTCCTGGACATCGGCTCCGGCATCCCCACCGTCGGCAACGTGCACGAGGTGGCCCAGGCCGCGAACCCGAAGGCCCGGGTGGTCTACGTCGACATCGACCCGGTCGCGGTGGCGCACAGCCGGGAGCTGCTCGCCGGCAACGAGTCGACCGGCGTCATCCACGGTGACCTGCGGGATCCGGAACGGATCCTGGCCGAGGCGCGCAAACTCGACCTGCTCGACTTCGACCGGCCGCTGGGCATCCTGCTCGCCGGGGTGGTGCACTTCGTCCCGGACACCGACCGACCCGGTGACATCCTGGCCACCCTGCGCGCGGCGGCGGCCCCCGGCAGCCACCTGGTGATCTCCCACTCCACCTTCGAGGACCAGCCGCAGGAGATGCTCGACGCGCAACGGCTGTCGGCGCGTACCGCCACCGAGATCACCCTCCGCTCGCGGGCCGAGATCACCGGCTTCTTCGGCGACTGGACCATTGTGGAGCCCGGGGTGGTGCACATGGAGCTGTGGCGACCCGACTCGCCCTCCGAGGTCACCGCCGACGGGCAGCGCTTCGGTGCCTTCGGTGGTGTCGCCCGGAACGACCGGCCCGCCGGCTGATCCGATGGCCGCCGTGGGTGCCTCCGGCGGGGACACCGTCGACCCGGCCGGCGCCCAGCGGTACGCCGCCGCCTGGACACGGGCCGTACGCCGGCTCGGTTTCGTGCCGCTGAGCGCGGCCGAGACCGAACGGCTGCTGCTCGGGCACACCCTCCGGCTGGCGGAGGTGCTGCTCTCCGCCGAACCGCCGGCAGCGGCGGCGGAGGAGGTCGGACGCTCCCTCGTCGCCGCGCACCTCACCGAGCCGGGGGTGATCGAGTGGTCGATCCGTACGCTGGGTGAGCGGTTCCGGACCGACGTGCTCGCCGCCGCGGCCGGGCGGCCCGGCCTCGACGAGCGGCTCGCGGTGATGCGGGGCGCACTCGCGGCCGGCTTCGCCCGTGCGCTGCGGGAGCGGACCTTCGTCCAGCAGGAGGGCATCGCCCGCGCCATGTGGCAGGCGCGGGACGACGCGGAGGCGGCGTTGCGGGACAGCGAGGCCCGCTTCCGGGCGGTCTTCGACGGCGCGGCCATCGGCATCGGCATCGCCGGAGTCGACGGGACGATCATCGACGTCAACCACGCCTTCGCCGACATGCTCGGCTACCCCGTCGAGGAGCTTCGGCAGCTCAACGTGGCGTCGCTGTTCCACACCGACGACGCGGCCGGCATGTGGGAGCTGTACCAGGAACTGATCGAGGGCAAGCACGACGCGGCCCGGGTCCAGAAGCGTTACTACCGCAAGGACGGCAGCGCCGTCTGGACCGACCTGGCCGTCTCGCTGATCCGCCACGACGACGGCCGGCCCCGGTTCACCGTGGCCGTGGTCGAGGACATCACCGAACGGTACGAACTCCAGCAGCGGCTGCGTTTCCAGGCACTGCACGACCCGCTCACCGGGCTGCCAAACCGGACGCTGTTCTTCGACACGCTGGCCGGCCTGGTCGAGCAGCCCGACGCACCCGGTCGGGTCGGTGTCTGCTTCCTCGACCTGGACGGGTTCAAGGCGATAAACGACAGCCTCGGGCACGCCCTCGGCGACCGGCTGCTGGTGATGATCGCCCGACGGCTGGCCGACTGCGTGGCCGACCAGGGCTATCTGGTCGCCCGGATGGGCGGTGACGAGTTCGTCATCCTGGTCGACGGGGTCACCGCCGTCCAGGACGTGATCGCCGTGGCCGAGTCGGCGCTGGCCGCCGTCGCCGCGCCGGTGCACGTCGGCGACCAGCAGCTCGCGGTCTCGGCGAGCATCGGCATCGTCGACTCGGCGGTCGCCGGCACCAGCGTCGTGGAGCTGATGAAGGCCGCCGACGCCACGCTCTACTGGGCGAAGGCGGAGGGCCGGGACCGGTGGGCGGTGTACGACCCGGAGCGCAGCGCCCGGGACACCGCCCGGTCGGCGCTGGCCGCCGGGCTGCCGCTGGCCCTCGACCGGGGCGAGTTCGTGCTGCACTACCAGCCGATCGTGTCGCTGCTCGACGGGCGCATGCTGGCCGTCGAGGCGCTCGTCCGGTGGCAGCATCCGGAACTGGGGCTGATCGGTCCCGACCGGTTCATCGGGCTCGCCGAGGAGACCGGCCTGATCGTCCGGCTCGGTGAGTGGGTGCTGCGGCAGGCGTGCCGCGACGCCCAGCGGTGGCACACCGACTTCCCGGACGCCGGGCTGGTGGTGAGCGTCAACCTGGCCGCCCGCCAGGCCGACCGCCCGGCGATCGTGGACACCGTGGCCGACGCGCTGGCCAGCACCGGACTGCCGGCGGAACTGCTGCAGCTGGAGCTGACCGAGAGTGCGGTGATGGGGTCGGCGGGGGAGCCGCTGCGGACGCTGCACCGGCTCGCCGCGCTCGGCGTACGGCTGGCCGTGGACGACTTCGGCACCGGGTACTCGAATCTGGCCTACCTGCGCCGGTTGCCGATCACCTGCCTGAAGTTGGCGGGCCCGTTCGTCGAGGGGATCCGGGGTACCGAGCCGGACGACGCCGACCACCGCGACGAACGCATCGTCGACGCGCTGGTGCGGCTGGCCCACGCGTTGGAGCTGTGGGTCACGGCGGAGGCGGTGGAGACCGAGGTACAGGCGGAACGGTTGCGGGCGTTGCGGTGCGACACCGCGCAGGGCCGGCTGTTCGGCCCACCGGGGCCGGCGGAGTCGATCGTCGCCCGGCTCGGCGATCCGGAGTGAGGAAGGGCACCCGGTCGACGCCCGCGGTGGACAATGCCCCTTCGCGACTGATGTGCCGAAGTCAACTGATGTGCCGAGCCAACGGGAGTCGACGTGAGCCTGACCGACACGGGTGCCGCGGTGTCGGTGATCACCGCGCTGGCCATCCTCGCCGGGTTGGCCGGGGTGGTGGTGCCCGGACTACCGGCGCTGCCGCTGTGCTGGGGCGGCGTACTGGTGTGGAGCCTGTTCGGCGAGGCCGGAACCGGTCGGTGGCTGGTGCTCGCCGCGGCGACGCTGGTCGCCGTGGCCGGCACCGTCGTCAAGTACGCCTGGCCCGGCCGCAACCTCAAGCGGGCCGGGGTGCCCACCCGGTCACTGCTCACCGGTGCGGTGCTCGGCCTGGTCGGCTTCTTCGTGATCCCGGTGGTCGGGCTGGTCATCGGCTTCATCGGCGGCATCTTCGCGATGGAGCGGCTGCGGCTCGGCGACACCCGACTCGCCTGGCCGGCGACGAAACAGGCGGTCGCGGCGGCGGGCCTGTCGATGCTTGTCGAGTTCCTCTCCGGCATGGTGATCGGTGCCCTGTGGGTGGCCGGTCTGGTGATGGCCTGACTGGGCGGCACCGGTGCTTACCGAAGCGGCGCGGGGCGGAGTCGGGGTACGGCGCGACGCCGTACCCGAGAGAGAGGTGACGCTTTCCCGCGCCGCCGCGGCGGCCGGGCCGTTCCGAGGGCCCGGTGGTCGGCCCGTCGCGATCGGGCCTGGTCACAGGGCTAAGGATGAGGCACACCCCGCCCGACCGGCAACGCAATTGCGACCCTGGCGCTCCTAGCTGCCGTCCCTGTCGGTGAGGCGACTCGGGTCCAACACGATGATGGCGCCGGGCTCGACCCGGATGGCGCCCGCGCCGACGAGAACCTGTAGCGCGCGGTTGACGGTCACCCGGGACAGCCCGATCTCCTCGCCCAGTCCCTGCTGCGCCCCGGGCAGAGTGATCCGGCTGCCCCGCGTACGCATGGATTCGGCGACCCAGGCGGCGACCCGCGTGACCGGCTGCGGCGCGGCGCGGCGGACCTGGGCCCGGCGTTCGCGGTTCACCTGGTCGGACAGGTGGCGTAGGACGTGGTCGCGGAGCGCCGGAACCTGGTCGATGAGATCTCGCAGGAGGCCCGCCGGTAGGAGGCGGATCCGGCAGGCGGTCGACGCGGTCCAGGTTGCCGTGTGCGATTCGCCGCCGAGTACGGCGGCCTTGTCGATCACGCATGGGCCGGTCACCGTCACGAATCGGACTCGCGAGCCGTGGCTGGTGTCATAGCCGGCCGAGAGCGTTCCGCGGATCACAACAACGAGGTGTCGGGCCGGCTCGCCGACGCGGGCGGCGGTGGCGCCCCGGGAAAGGTCGCGGGGCGGACACCTGGTGGCGAGCCACGCCAGGTGTGCCTCATCGAGCATCGAGAACAGCGGTACCGCCGCCAGTTCGACCTGGTCCATCTCGCGGAGCGTATCGCGGGATACAGCCGGACGACCGCCTGGTTCTTAGGCTCCTCGCCATGATCTGTGTGGAACTCTCCTTCACCGATGAACCTGCCCGGCTGGCGGCCCGGCCGGCCCACCGAAACCGGTTGCGGGCGCTGCACGAGCAGGGCGCACTGCTCCTCGCCGGCCCCTGGGACGGCGACACCGGTGCGTTGCTGGTCTTCACCGGCGACCGGGCGGAGGTCGATCGGCTCATGGCAGACGATCCCTACTTCACCATCGCCGGCGTCGACGTTGTCGCGGTGCGCGGATGGCGACCGGTCATCGGTCCCGGACGGTTTGCCGGGGGCGTGGATGGGGGTACGGGCGGAGCGTCCTGTTGACGGTGATCGGCTCGGGCCGGTAGACCTTGGTGATGGAGGCTCGCGGATGAGAAGGCCGCCACTCACGTTGGAGCAACTGCGGGTCGCCGTCGCCGAGGGCGAGATCGACACGGTGGTGCTGGCCCTTGTCGACATGCAGGGCCGGTTGCAGGGCAAACGGTTCCACGCCCCGTACTTCCTCGACCAGGTCGTCGCGAACGGCAGCGAGGGATGTAACTACCTGCTCGCCGTCGATGTCGACATGAACACCGTCGACGGGTACGCGATGTCGAGCTGGGAACGCGGCTACGGCGACTTCGCGATGAAACCGGACTTCGGCACCCTGCGCCGGGTGCCGTGGCAGCCCGGGACGGCACTGCTCCTGGCCGACCTGGAGTGGTTGGACGGCACCGGTCCGGTGATCGCCTCGCCGCGGCAGATCCTGCGCCGGCAGTTGGACCGGTTGGCCGCGCACGGGTTGACCGCGTACGCCGGCACCGAGCTGGAGTTCGTACTCTTCCGGGACTCGTACGAGCAGGCGTGGCGCAGCGGCTACCGGGAGCTGACCCCGGCGAACCAGTACAACGTGGACTACTCGTTGCTCGGCACCGCCCGGGTCGAGCCGCTGCTGCGCCGCATCCGTACCGAGATGGCCGGCGCGGGCCTGGTTCCGGAGAGCGCCAAGGGGGAGTGCAACCTCGGTCAGCACGAGATCGCCTTCCGCTACGACGAGGCGGTGGCCTGCGCCGACCACCACGTCATCTACAAGAACGGGGCGAAGGAGATCGCCGCCCAGGAGGGCATGTCGATCACGTTCATGGCCAAGCCGAACGAGCGGGAGGGCAACTCCTGCCACATCCACTTCTCGCTGCGGGACACCTCCGGTGGCTCGGCGATGCTCGGTGACGGGCCGGCGCACCTGAGCCCGACCGGGCAGCGGGTGCTCGCCGGGCTGCTCGCCACGATGCGGGAGATGAGCCTGCTCTTCGCGCCGAACATCAACTCCTACAAGCGTTACCAGCCGGGTTCGTTCGCGCCGACCGCGTTGCGCTGGGGCACGGACAACCGCACCTGCGCGCTGCGGGTGGTGGGCCACGGTCAGGGGATGCGGGTGGAGAACCGGGTGCCGGGTGCCGACGTGAACCCGTACCTGGCGATCGCGGCCCTGGTGGCGGGCGCGCTGCACGGCATCGAGAACGAGTTGGACCTGGCCGAGGAGTGCACCGGCAACGCGTACGACGACCCGAACGCCGAACGCGTCCCCGGCACCCTCCGCGACGCCCTCACCCTCTGGGAGGGCTCGACGGTCGCCCGCGACGCCTTCGGCGAGGAGGTGGTCGCCCACTACGCCAACATGGCCCGGGTCGAACTGGCTGCCTTCGACGCCGCCGTCACCGACTGGGAACTCACCCGTGGCTTCGAACGCCTCTGACCCCCACCACCCCACCTTCTCCGCGATCTTGCACTTTTGGTCGCTTAATTGGGATGTCATGTCGGGTTTGCCCCGACAGAAAGTGCAAGATCGCGAAGAGTGGGTGGGGTGAGGGTGGGTGGGTGAGGTATGGGATCCGGCTCGTGGGGTGGTGTTGAGGGAGGTTGCGGAGAGCTCGGTTGGGGATGTGGACGCGGCGGTTGAGCGGGCGGGGCGGGCGTTCGAGCGGTGGCGGTGGGTGAGTCCGGCGGAGCGGGGCCGGTTGTTGCGGCGGTTCGCGGCGGTGGTGGACGAGCACCTGGAGGAGTTGGCGCGGCTTGAGGTGGCCAACGCGGGGCACACCATCGGCAACGCGCGGTGGGAGGCGGGCAACGTCCGGGACGTGCTGGACTACTACGCCGGGGCGCCGGAACGGCTCACCGGGCGGCAGATCCCGGTGCCGGGCGGGCTGGACGTCACCTTCCACGAACCGCTCGGCGTGGTCGGGGTGATCGTGCCGTGGAACTTTCCCATGCCCATCGCCGCCTGGGGCTTCGCCCCCGCGCTCGCCGCCGGCAACACGGTGGTGCTCAAGCCCGCCGAGCTGACGCCGTTGACCGCGTTGCGGCTGGCCGAGCTGGCCGACCAGGCGGGTCTGCCGGAGGGCGTGTTCACCGTGCTGCCCGGGCGGGGCGACGTGGTCGGCGAACGGTTCGTCAGCCACCCGGCCGTCCGCAAGATCTGCTTCACCGGCTCCACCGAGGTGGGCACCCGGATCATGGCCGGCTGCGCGAGCCAGGTGAAGCGGCTCACCCTGGAGTTGGGCGGCAAGTCGGCGAACCTCGTCTTCGCCGACGCCGACCTGGAGCGGGCCGCCGCGAGCGCGCCGTACGCGGTCTTCGACAACGCCGGCCAGGACTGCTGCGCCCGGTCCCGGCTGCTGGTGCAGCGCGGGGTGTACGACCGCTTCCTCGAACTGCTCGAACCGGCGGTACGCGCCTTCCGGGTGGGTGACCCGGCCGACGAGCGTACCGAGATGGGACCACTGATCTCGGCCGGGCAGCGGGACCGGGTCGCCGGGTACGTCGAGGATTCGCGGGTGGCATTCACCGGTGCACGGCCCGACGGCGCCGGCTACTGGTACCCCCCGACGGTGCTGCTCGCCGACTCGCCCGGGGACCGCCACTGGCGGGAGGAGATCTTCGGCCCGGTCGTCTCGGTGCTGCCGTTCGAGGACGAGGCCGACGCCGTCCGGCTGGCCAACGACACCGAGTACGGTCTCTCCGGCTCGATCTGGACCCGGGACGTGGGCCGGGCGCTGCGGGTGGCCCGGGCCGTCGAGGCCGGCAACCTGAGCGTCAACTCCCACTCCTCGGTGCGGTACTGGACGCCGTTCGGCGGGATGAAGCGCTCCGGCCTGGGCCGGGAACTGGGGCCGGACGCCCTGCACGCGTTCACCGACGTCAAGAACGTCTTCGTCAGCACCGAGGAGTGAGCATGCAGGGACGGTTGCGGGACCGGGTGGCCGTGGTGACCGGGGCGGCCAGCGGTATCGGGCTGGCCACCGTGCGGCGGTTCGTCGCCGAGGGGGCCCGGGTGGTCTGCGTCGACGTCGACACCGAGGCCGGCCAGCGGGCCGCCGACGAGGTGGGCGGGAGTTTCGTCGCGGCCGACGTGTCCGACGAGGCGGCGGTACGCGACCTCTTCGACGGGGTGGTCGAGCGGTACGGACGGGTGGACGTCGCCTTCAACAACGCCGGCATCTCCCCGCCGGACGACGACTCCATCCTGGAGACCGGGCTGGACGCCTGGGAGCGGGTGCTGCGGGTCAACACGACGAGCGTCTACCTCTGCTGCAAGCACGTCATCCCGCACATGCGCCGGCAGGGCCGGGGGTCGATCATCAACACCGCCTCCTTCGTGGCGTTGATGGGCGCGGCCACGTCGCAGATCGCGTACACCGCGAGCAAGGGCGGGGTGTTGGCGCTCACCCGGGAACTCGGCGTGCAGTTCGCCCGGGAGGGCATCCGGGTCAACGCCCTCTGCCCGGGACCGGTGGCCACGCCGCTGCTGCGCGAGCTGTTCGCCGCCGATCCGGAGCGCGCCGCCCGCCGGCTGGTGCACGTGCCGATGGGTCGGTTCGGTGAACCGACCGAGATCGCCGCCGCGGTGGCCTTCCTGGCCAGCGACGACGCCTCGTTCATGACCGCCGTGCAGTTCGTCGTCGACGGCGGCATCACCGGCGCGTACGTCACTCCTCTGTGATTACGCGTGCACGAGAGGTGACGACTTCCGGTCGCTCGCGCCGTCACCGCGCTCACCTGGAGCTGAACAGCGTCCGAACCGTCGGATGCGTTACGTTGCTGATCCGTCTGGGTAGAAGGCGGATCAGGGCATGGTGATCGGGCGCGGTGTGGGACACGGCCGGGGAGGCTGCATGAACTCGGCCCAGGGGGGCGTGGACGGTGGTCAGCCGTCCGCAGCGGAAAGTGGGACGTCGCCGCTGCTCGCGGCGGCATTCGCGGGTGGCGGCGAGATGGGCGCCCTGCTGCGTGACCGCGACTGGTCGGCGAGTCCGCTCGGTCCACCGGAGCGCTGGCCGACCTCGCTGGGCAACGCCGTCAGCACGATGCTCGCCTCGAAGGCGCAGATCGCCATGTTCTGGGGCGAGGACCTGCGTGCCTTCTACAACGACGCCTACCGGCCGACCATCGGCGACAAGCATCCCGCCGTGCTCGGCGAGCCGGCCCGGGACCACTGGGCGGAAACCTGGGACGTGCTCGGGCCGCTGCTGACCGGCGTGCTGCGCAGCGGCGAGGCGTACCAGGCCCGCGACCACCACTTTCTGCTGGATCGACACGGCTTCGTGGAGGACGTCTACTTCGATGTCTCGTACGATCCGATCCGCGACGTCGACGGCACGATCAGCGGGGTGCTCTGCATCTGCAGCGAGACCACCGGGCGGGTGCTCGGCGAACGCCGGCTGCGGGCGCTGGCCGAACTCGGCTCGGAACTGGCCGATCCGGTGCGCAGCGCGGAACTCGGCCAGGTCGCGGCGGCGGTGCTCGACCGGCATCGGGCCGACCTCCCGTTCGGGCTGCTCTACCTGCGCGACGACGACGGACGTCTGCGCCTGGCCGGGGTGAGCGGAGCCGTCAGCGTCGCCGCTGATCCGCCCGCCCCGCTGCGGGAACTGGGCGCGATCGGCGCCGCAACGGCGGTGGCCACCGCCGAGCTGCTCGGCCGGGTTCCGCCCGATGCCGCCGACGAGGCGGTGGTGCTGCCGATCAGTGCGACCAACGACCCGGCCGGGGTGCTGGTGCTGGGCGTGACCCGGCGCCTGCCGATCACCGAGGACTACCGCACGTTCCTCGAGCTGGTCGCCGCGCAGATCTCCCGGGCGGTCGGCAAGCAGCGGGCGTACGAGCAGGAACGGGCCCGCGCCGCCGAGCTGGCTGCCCTGGACCTCGCCAAGACCAACTTCTTCGCCAACGTCAGTCACGAGTTCCGCACCCCGTTGACCCTGGTGCTGGGCCCGTTGGAGGACCTGCTCGCGGACCCGGGGCTCAGCGAGGACCACAACCAGCGGCTGACCGTGATGCACCGCAACGCGTTGCGGCTGCTGAAGCTGGTCAACACGGTGCTCGACTTCTCGCGGCTGGAGTCCGGGCGGCTGGTGGCCCACTACGAGCCCACCGACCTGGCCGACTACACCTCCCGGGTGGCCAGCACGTTCCGCTCCGCCACCGAACGCGCCGGCCTGCGGCTGGTGGTGGACTGCCCGCCACTGGCCGAGCCGGTCTTCGTCGATCCGGACATGTGGGAGAAGATCGTCCTCAACCTGGTCTCCAACGCCCTGAAGTTCACCTTCGAGGGTGAGATCAGCATCCGGGTCCGCGCCGTCGACGGTGCCGCGCAACTGGAGGTCTCCGACACCGGGGTGGGCATCGACGCGCGGGAACTGCCGCACGTGTTCGAGCGGTTCCACCGGGTGCCGGGAGTGCGTTCCCGCAGCCACGAGGGCACCGGGATCGGCTTGGCCCTGGTGCGCGAACTGGTCGAGATGCACGGTGGCCGGGTCAGCGCCACGAGCCAGGTCGACGTCGGCAGCACCTTCCTGGTCACCGTCCCGTTCGGTGTCGGGCATCTGCAGGCCGACCGGGTGGCCGATGCCGAGCACGCCGCGCACGCCATCCGCGAGCCACGGCAGGCCCCGCTCTTCGTCGCCGAGACCGTGCAGTGGACCGCCGGCGCTGTGGCGACCGCGTCCCGCCCGGCGTCGACCGACGACTCGCCCGTGCCGGCCGCCGACGCCGCGACGCAGCGGGCGCCCCGGCCCCTCGCCGTCGTGCCCGCCGGTCGCGTGCTGGTCGTCGACGACAATCCGGATCTGCGCGAACACGTCACCCGGTTGCTCGTGCCCACCTGGGAGGTGAGTACCGCCGCCGACGGGGTGGAGGCGCTGCGCCGCGCCACCGAGAGCGCCTTTGATCTGGTGTTGACCGACGTGATGATGCCGCGCCTGGACGGCTTCGGGTTGGTCGCCGCGCTGCGCGCGGATCCGCGTACCCGGTATGTGCCGATCGTGCTGCTCTCCGCCCGCGCCGGCTCGGCCGAGGAGGTGGCCGGGTTGTCGGTGGGTGCCGACGACTACCTCACCAAACCGTTCTCCGGGCAGGAACTGATCGCCCGGGTCCGGGCGAACATGGCCCTCGGGCAGCTACGTAACCAGATCATCCGCCGGCTGCGTGCGCTCGCGGACGCGGCGGTCGCGGTCAACACCGCCCGGTCCACCGCCGACGTGCTCCAGATCGCCGCCCGGCACGCGTTGAGTCTCGCCGAAGCCGTCCGGGTGGTGGTTTCCGCCGGTGGCACGCGCTACGAGGCCGACGCCGGCGGGCCCAGCAGCGCCGAGCCGTCCTTCGTCCTGCCGCTGACCGGGGTGGCCGACCAGCCGCTCGGTGAGCTGCGGGTGTGGCATCCGACCGCGGAGAGCGCCGACGCCGACGAGGCCGCGTTGACCCAGCTAGCCCGCCTGGTCGGGGTACGCATGGAGAACGCACAGCTCTACGAGGCCGAGCACCGCATCGCCACCACCCTCCAGCACAGCTTCCTGCCCCGTAGCCTGCCGCAGCTGCCCGGGGCCGTGGTGGCCAGCCGCTACCTGCCGGGCAGCGCGGACGTCGAGGTGGGTGGTGACTGGTACGACGTGGTGGCCCGGGACGACGACGAACTCATGCTGATCATCGGTGACGTGGTCGGCAAGGGGGTGCCGGCGGCGGCGGCCATGGGCCAGCTGCGCAACGCGCTGCGCGCGTACGTGCTCGAGGGTTTCGATCCCGGCGAGTCGTTGACCCGGCTGAACCGGCTGGTGGGCTCCACCGAGCAACGTTCGTTCGCGACGGTCTTCTGCCTGTGGTTCAGCCCCCGGACAGGTCGACTGCGCTACGCCAGCGCGGGGCACCCGTCGCCGCTGCTGATCCGGGGCGACGACGTGGCGTTCCTGCACGGCCGGGCGCTCGGGCCGCCGGTCGGTGCCATCGCGGGCACCGAGTACGAGACCGTCTCCGGTGAGCTGCGGGCCGGTGACCGGCTGCTGCTCTACACCGACGGCCTGATCGAGGACCGGCAACTGGGCATCGACGACTCGCTGGCCCTGCTGCGCGCCGACGCGGCCCGCTCCGGCGAGCACGTGGCCGACCTGATCGACGCGGTGGTGGCGCGGGTCGCCGGCCGGCCCCGCCGGGACGACGTCGCGGTGCTGGCCCTGGAGGCGGTCGAACTCAACCGGTTCGCGCTGCGGCTGCCCGCCGACCCGACCCGGCTGAGCGTGCTGCGCAAGCGGCTGGAGGACTTTCTCGTCGCACACCGGGTGGGCGAGACGGACCTGTTCGACCTGACCGTGGCGGTTTCCGAGGCGGCGGCGAACGCCATCGAGCACCCGGTCGACCCGGTGGAACCGGTGATCGAGATCGAGGTGCGGATCGAGGACCGCACGGTGGTGGCGACGGTGTCGGACAGCGGGCAGTGGCGGGAGTCGACCGGCTCGGGCTTCCGGGGTCGCGGACTGTCGCTGATCCGGGCACTCGGGGATCTCTCGGTCGAGCACACGCCCCAGGGGACCCGGCTCACCCTGCGCCGCGTGCTGACCGGCTGACCGCGCGGCCAGCGGTGGTCGCGGTCAGGCCGGATGCAACCAGGGTTGACTTCCCAGACCGGCGATCTCCAGCACCCGGCTGACCTGCCGGGACGGCAGGACCGTCAACGCGTCCGGATAGTGGCCGGCCAGCCGGACCACGGCGTGAATCGCCGCCGAGTCGAAGAAGGTGACCGCCCGCAGGTCGAGAGTCACCCGACCGGCCGGCTCGCGCAGCACGGTCTGGAGCATGGTGTCGGCGGTGGCCATGTCGACCTCGCCGGTGACCACCACGCTCAAATGATCACCAACGGTCTCCGCGTCGGCGGAGAAGACGGGAGGTACGCCCCCTTGATCCACGCAGACACCTTGACACAGTGCTTGTGGTAGGGCAACAACCGCTCGCGACGACCGGTGGCGGGGGTCACTGACCGGGCGGCGATAGGCTTGCGTCATGACCGTCCGTGCGCCGCTGACCCCCGGCACGCTCTCCCCGTGGCGGCCGGTGCCCGCCCACATCGCCCGCCCGGAGTACGTCGGCAAGAAAGCCCCCCGACCCTGGCGGGGGTCGCACGTGCAGACCCCGGAGACCATCGAGAAGATGCGGCTGGCCGGCCGGATCGCCGCCCAGGCGGTGCAGTTGGCGGGGGAGCACTGCAAGCCCGGCGTGACCACTGACGAGATCGACCGGGTGGTGCACGACTTCCTCGTCGACCACGACGCCTACCCGTCGACCCTGGGCTACCGGGGCTTCCCGAAGTCCTGCTGCACCAGCCTGAACGAGGTGATCTGCCACGGCATCCCCGACTCGACCGTGCTCGTCGACGGCGACATCATCAACGTCGACGTCACCGCGTACATCGGGGGCGTGCACGGCGACACGGACGCGACGTTCTGCGTCGGCGAGGTGGCCGAGGAGAACCGGTTGCTCGTCGAGCGGACCCACGAGGCGATGATGCGGGGGATCCGATCCGTCGCCCCGGGGCGACAGATAAACGTGATCGGCCGGGTCATCGAGTCGTACGCAAAGCGCTTCGGCTATGGAGTGGTCCGTGACTTCACCGGCCACGGCATCGGCGAGTCCTTCCACAGCGGGCTCTACGTGCCGCACTACGACAGCCCGCGCCCCACCGACGTGATGGAGCCCGGAATGACCTTCACCATCGAGCCGATGATCACTCTCGGCACCTACCAGTACGACCTGTGGGACGACGGCTGGACCGTGGTCACCAAGGACCGGAAGTGGACCGCCCAGTTCGAGCACACCGTGCTGGTGACCGAGGACGGCCACGAGATCCTGACGCTGCCGTGACCGAGACCCCGGCCGCACTGCGCGAGCACCACCACGCCGACGTGTCCGGCGGCTGGCTGCGCCCGGCCGTGTTCGGGGCCATGGACGGCCTGGTCACCAACATCGCCCTGATCGCCGGCGTCGGCGGCGGCGGGGTCTCGCCCCGCACCATCGTGCTCACCGGCACCGCCGGCCTGGTCGCCGGCGCCATCTCGATGGCGCTCGGCGAATACACGAGCGTGCGGTCCGCAAACGAGCAGATCGCCGCGGAGGTGGCCAAGGAACGCCGGGAACTTGAGCGTCACCCGGAGGCCGAGGCCCGCGAGCTCGCCGACATGTGGGTCGCCCGGGGGCTGCCCGAGCACCTCGCGATCCAGGTCGCCGAGGCGGTACGCCGCCACCCGGAGCAGGCGCTGCGGATGCACGTGCAGGAGGAACTGGGCGTCAACCCGGACGAACAACCGAACCCGTGGGCGGCGGCGCTCTCGTCGTTCCTCTGCTTCTCCGTCGGGGCACTGGTGCCGCTGCTGCCGTACCTGTTCGGCGCGACCAGCCTGGCGCTCGCCCTGGCGGTCGGCGGGCTCGGGCTCTTCGTCGCCGGTGCGATCGTCTCCCGGTTCACCAACCGCCGGTGGTGGTCCGGTGGGCTGCGCCAACTGCTGCTCGGCGCCGCCGCCGCGGTGGCGACGTACCTGATCGGTGCGCTGATCGGGGTCCAGGGCGGGCTCGGCTGAGTCAGCCGTCGAACAGGTCGTCGATGGTGCCGTCGACCGGGCGGCCACGGGCGGTGAGCTCCGCCGACTGGCGGGCCAGCACGGCACCCACCTCGGTCATGTCCGCCCCGGCCAGCCCGGTTCGCCGTACCGCGTCGCCGGGATCCCGGAAGTAGGTGCGGCTGAGCAGCCCGCTGACCGTGGCGGCGCCGAGCCGTGCCTCGCCGAGCATCAGCAGGGCCTGGTCCGTCTCGTACCACTCGGCCAGCCGGGCCGCCCGGGCATGCGCGGCGCTGCCCCGGTACCAGGCCCGGCGGGCGGCCGAGGTGAACTCGGCCGGGCGGGCCCGGGCCAGCCGGCCGAGGTGCTCGTCGCGCAGCGTGGCGAGCCATCCGGTCGGATCGTGCAGCGCCCGCGTGGTCACGTATCGGTCGGCGGTCAGTGGCCACCGGCTGGTCAGTTGCCGCGCCTGGCGCAGCCGCTCCTCGGCGGCGACGACGGTCAGGTCGACAAGCACACCGTCCACCCGGCGGGTCGCCGGCGGCGGTCCGGTGCCGGGCCGGTAGGTGGCCACCAGCAGCCCCACCTCACCGTCGCCACCGCCGTCGTCGTCGCCGTGCGCCAGCGGACCATGGACCGCGACCGCGAGCACGTCGGCCGGGAACCGTCGCCGGACGGCCGCGGCGACCCGCTCGGCCACGTCCCACCGGGGATCGTCCCGGTGCTCCTGGACACCGTCCACGCCGACCACCCCGCGTTCGCGCCACCCACAGTGACCTGTCGGTCACCGCACACCCTAACGTCTGTGCCGGAGTCTGCGGTCGAACCGAGGCCGGGCTCAGGTGTGGCGGCCGGGGTCGGGCACGAGCCGGAAGATCCGGATCTGGCGGCCACCGGCCCGCGCCACGTACGTCTCGTAGGCCGGCCACTGGTCGACCAGCAGCCGCCACAGCCGGTCGCGTTCGGCGCCGGTGGCCACCTCGGCGCGTACCGGGATCCGACGGCCCTTGACGTCCACCTCGGCCCGCGGTTCGGCGAGCAGGTTCAGCGACCACGCCGGCTGGTGGGTCTGGCCCCAGTTCGACCCGACCACCACGTACCCGTCGCCGTCGGGCACGTAGAGCAGCGGGTTGCTGCGTGGCCGACCAGACCGGCGACCGGTCGTGGTGATCACCAACGACGGTACGAGCCCGAGGGCGACCACCCGGCCCCGGGTCAGCCGCCCGACGGCCCGGTCGACGGGTACCAGCAGCCGGACGGTGGCACCGAACCATCGGTACCGGCCGACCCGGCGGGTGAGGCTTCCCAGCACGGACATCCGCACAGTCTGGCGGGTCGGGTGCCGGTCAGTCCAGACGGCGTTCCACCGGTAGCCGGGACCGGGTGAGCAGCGCCGCGCCGAGCATCGCCACCAGCGGCACCACCACCAGCACGCCCAGGGTCAGCCAGGGCATCACCAGCGGAAAGGGCGGTTCGATCGGCCATCTGTCGGCGTACCGCTGGTTGGTGAAGGCCAGCACGATCAGGGCCGAGGCGAGTCCGGCGACGATGCCCAGCGCCGAGCCGAGCACCGCGATCACGCCAGCCTGGCAGAGCGAGAGCAGGCGGCGTACGCCCGGTCCCGCACCCACCGCGGCGAGGGTGGACAGGTCGGCCCGTCCCTCGGCGGCGGCCAGCCCGGTGGCGATGCCGGCGGCGCCGACGGTGACCACCGCGGAGACCGCCGCCAGCAACAGCAGCAGCGGCCGGGTGTCGTCGTAGTCCCGGTTCCGTTCCACCGAGACCCCGGCGGCGCCCAGCGGGCGGAGTGCGGCGGCGAGGTCGTCCTGTCGTTGCTGGTCCGGTGGCTGCCGGGCGTCCAGCGCCCAGCCGACCTGCCAGGTCGCCAGCCCGAGCCGGTCGGCCGCGACGGGCGAGAGCAGCAGCCAGTGCTCACCGAGCCCGGTGTGCAGCGCGTGTCCGGGCACGGTGGCGATGTCCGCGGGCCGGGTCTCGTCCCCGTGTTCGACCCGGAGATCCAGGCGGTCGTCGTGGAGGAAGCGGGCGTCGGTTATCACCGCACCGCCCGCGCGCAGCGTGGCGGTGGCGGCCGCGACGTCGGCCGGTGCGACCCCGGTCAGCAGCCGCAGCGCGGTGCCGTCGTCCACGGCCACCCGCAGGTACGGGCCGTGCGGTTCGTGGTCGTGCTGGCAGCGCGGGTCGGCCCGGGCCAGCAGCTGGTCGGCCGCGCTGAGCGGCTCGTACGGCTGCCAGGGGCAGACCCGCTCGGCAGGCATGGTCGCGGTGATCGTGCAGGCGTAGAAGTCCGGCGAGCAGCCGGCCGCCACCAGCGGAGCGATCGTGTCGGCACCGAGCAGCCGCCGCGCCGGGCCGCTGATCTCGTCGAGGTTGGGCGGGCGGTCCGTCGCGGGATCGCCGCTGGTGGTGACCAGCACGGTGCGCTCCGGCAGCAGCGCCCGGTTCTGCTGCTCGTTGCGCGCGTCGTCGCTGGCCAGGAAGAGCCCGAGGGCGACGCTGCCGGCGACCGCGGCCATCACGGCGGAGATGGCCGGCGCGGCCGACGCACGGTTGCGGCTGGCGTCGCGTACCGCGATCCGGGGCGCCAGCGGGAGGAACCGACCGAGCCGGGCCAGCAGTCCGACAAGCGTCGGGGTGGCGAACACCAGCCCCAGTTCGCCCATGACCAGTCCGGCGAGGATGACCGACTGCGAGGTGACGACCGCACCGATCGCGGCCACGACGGTGCCGCCGGCGGCCAGCGCGACGCCGATGCCCAGCCACCGGCGCCGGTGGACGGGCGGGGTACGTCGTCCGGCGAGCCCGGCCACCACGTCCTGCCGCGCGGCCGTCCACGCCGGTGCCAGTGCGGCCAGCACCCCGGCCAGCACCGCGACAAACGCGATAACGACCAGGGCGGCGGGCCAGACGCGGTAGCCGCCGAACCGCTGCGAGAAGATGAACTGCTCGACCAGGGGGCGGCCGGCGAAGGCGGCGGCGATGCCGAGCGCGATCCCGGTCACGGCGCCGACTCCGCCCAGCACCACGCCGTCGGCGAGCACCACCCGGCGCAGCTGCACCGCATCGCCACCGGCCACCGCGACCAGAGCCAGTTCCCCTCGCCGACGGCGCACTCCGACGGCGAACGCGGGCCCGACCAGGAGCACCACCTCGAGCAGACCGAGCCCGCCGATCAGCACACCGGTACTGACCTCCTCCAGGCTCATCCGGCCGGTGGACGAGTCGACGTGCTGGGGCAGCTTCCCGGGCGGAGCGGGCACCCGGGCGGCCACCACGACACCGTTACGGTTGAGGTGCCGGAAGAGGTCGTCGGTGAGCGGGCCGGACAGGTCGGCCAGGAACGCCTCGTCGGGATTGGTCTCCACCGGCGCCCCGGCGGGGTGCAGGAGGACCATCGGGGTCAGTTGCTCGGGGAGTTCGGCGACGCCGACGACCGTCCAGGTGCGGCTGCCGTCCGCGGCGGCTACCCGGCCTCCGACGTCGACGCCGAGGCTGCGTCGGGCGGCCAGATTCACCGCGATCTCGTCGGCGGCGGCCGGTACCCGGCCCCGGTGGACCCGGGCCAGGCCGCGCCCGAGGGGGTCGGTCAGGTCGATCACGGTGGCGGCGATGTCGTCCCGGATCCGGTCGCCCTGCCAGGCACCGAACGGCACCCAGCGACGCACCGGCAGTACCCGGCTGCCCTCCGGCAGCAACGCGGCGACGTGTTCCGCGGTGACCTCGGCGGTGGGCGGCTGGTCCCGGTCGCCGGAGGTCCAGCCGCTGCCGTCGGAGTTCTGCTCGACCGGACCGCGTCCCACCACCCGAAGTTCCGCGTCGGCGTTGCCGAGCCGGCGTTCCATCTGCTCGCCCGGCGTCAGCCGCGCCATGTCGACGCTGACCGCGACGAAGCTCAACGCCAGCACCGGCAGGACGATCATCGCCAGCACCAGGGTGGTGCGCCCGCGCGCCCGCCTCGCCTCCCGTCGGGCGATACGCAGCGCCGCCCGCCACGAGCCGAGCGCCTCGGCCAGCCGCCCGCCGCCGGTCGGCCCGGTCGGTCGACCGCTCACCGACCGCTGCCGCTGAGCAGGGCCTCCACGCCGGCCAGCGGGGCGGTCGAGTCGACCGTCACGCCGTCGCGCAGGAAGACCACCCGGTCGGCCCAGGCGGCGTGGCGCGCCTCATGGGTGACCAGTACTCCGGCGGCCCCGGCGTCGACCCGGCGGCGCAGCAGTCGCAGCACCGCCTCCCCGGTCTGCGAGTCCAGCGCCCCGGTCGGTTCGTCGGCCAGCACCAGTCGCCGCTGCCCGACCAACGCCCGGGCGATGGCGACGCGTTGCTGCTGGCCACCGGAGAGCTGGTCCGGGAACCGGTCACCCAGCTCCGACAACCCCACCTCGGTCAGTGCGTCCAGGGCCAGACGGCGGGCCGCCCGTACCCCGGTGCCGTCCAGTTCGAGGGGGAGGGCGACGTTCTCCACGGCGGTCAGGCTGCCGATCAGGTTCAGGTTCTGGAAGATGTACCCGATGCGGCGGCGGCGCAGCCGGGCCAGCCCGCGCCGGTCGAGGGCGTGCAGCGGCTGCCCCTCGACGTGCACCTCACCCGCGGTCGGGCTGTCCAACCCGCCGGCCAGGGTGAGCAGGGTGGACTTGCCGGAGCCGGAGGGGCCCATCACGGCGACCAGCTCGCCGGGGCGCACGGCCAGGCTCACCCCACGCAGGGCGTGTACCGCCGCCGGGCCGCTGCCGTGCGTGCGATGCACGTCACGCAGGTCGAGTACGGTGTCGCCGGTCGGGGCGGGGACGGCCTGGTCGGGGGCCGCCGCGGAGTTGGACGCGGCTCGCGGGTCGGGGGCGGCCGGCATCCGTCCGCCGCCGGTGGTCACCGTCGTGCCTCCTCACCACTGTGGCCCACCGCCTCGGAGAGGGGCGCTGGGCCGGCGGCCGGGGGGCGGTGCCGTACCAGACTGCTCTCACAGTGGTCGAGCCAGCGCACCTCGGCCTCGGCCTGGAACACCATGGCGTCCAGCACCAGCCGCCACGGCAGGTCCTCCGGCCGGTCGCTGGCGTACTTCAGCCTGGTCAACTCCTGCAGCGTCCGCATGGTGGCGGTCCGTTGGGTCTGGACCACCGAGCGGACGTCCACCCCGGGGGTGGTCAACGCCAGCGCCAGCTTGATCGCCAACTCGTCGCGCGGGCGGTCGCTGCGGCTGATCGGGGTGGCGAACCACAGGGCCAGGTCCGCCCGCCCGGCGTCGGTGATCTCGTACGGCCGTTGGCCGGCTTCGCTCTCCGGCAACGACCTGACCAGCCCGTCCCGCTCCAGCCGGGACAGGGTCGTGTAGACCTGCCCGATGTTCAGCGGCCAGGTGGCGCCGGTCGACTCCTCGAAGGCGGCCCGGAGCTGGTAGCCGTACATCTGCCCGCGTTCGAGCAGGGCGAGCAGGCCGTGGCGGATGGACATGGACCGGAGTATGCATACCTGGTATGCGGACCGCAACCGGCGCGGACGTGAGTTCGACTACGCCCGGGTCGGTCCGCCGGGCCGGTTCAGCTCGGCCGGCCCGGGAACGGCACGGTCAGCGGGGTGATTCCGGCGCTGCGCCGCCAGCGGGTCGCCCGGACCGCGTACTCCACCAGGGCGGCCAGGGCCCGATCCCGATCGGCGCCGGTGCTGACCGGCAGCGCCGCCCGCCAGAAGGCCGCGGTACGTTCCTCCACCTGCACGGCGAGCCGCAGGGCACTGGCCCGGTCGGTCACCGGGAAGGGCAACGCGTACCCGGGTCGATCCGGCGGAACGCTGCCGCCGTCGGTGCTCAGCCGCACCACGAGCGCGTCCCGGCGAGCCCGGTGGGCGGCCTCCGCCTCCGCCGCGGCCTTGCGTTCGGCCCCGCTGAGTCGTACCCCGACGGGGCCGTAGGCCCAGATCGCGGCGTACTCGGCGGTGAGGGCGGCGGCGAGCGCCTCGGTGGATGCGCTCATCGCAGCGCCTCCAGGTGCGTGGCGCGGGCGGCGGCGACCGACCCGAGCAGCGCGACGCGCTCGGCGGGCGCCGCGGCGCAGGCCCGGATCGCCGCCTCCCGGCCGGCGCGCTCGGACCTGCGCAGTGCGGCGAGCGTCGCCGAAGGATCCGTCGACGGCGCGGCTGACGGGGTCGCCGTGGGCGCGGCGGAGGCGGTCGCCGCACCGGTCAACCGGGCTATCTCCGTGGCGTGCGACTCGTGCGACTCGGCGAGCGGCAGCAGCCGGGCGGCCAGGTCGGGGTGCGCGGTGGCGGCGGCGCGCAGCCCGGCCGCGAGCTGTCGGGACTCGTCCAGCAGCGGCGCGAGCGGATCGGGCGGCGGCGGTGGCTCGTCGCGGTCGAGCAGGCCGCAACCGGCCAGCGGAGCGGCGGCCCCACCGAGCGCCACCAGCGCGCCGGCCCGTAGCAGACCGCGTCGGGAAAGCTCGGAGGCGTCGTCCTGCCGCGTCGTTCTGCCCATCGCCACCGGACAAGTCAACACCATCGCCGTGCGGTGTGTCCGGCGGTGGCGTCGGTGCGCCGCCCGGGCCCTCGTCCCGGCGGCGCGTTACGCTCTGCGCAGCCACCGGCGCGTCCGCACCGGTGGCGTGCCGGCATGGCGTCGGCGAGCAGCGGAAGGGTTCTTCGGATGACGCAGCGTGGCCGTGCCACCAGGACGACGGGTCGACCCCGCGGTGGCCAGGCTGCACGCGCGGGCCAGACCTCCCGCGGTGACCTCGCCGCGCGCCGCGAGCGGCTGCGCTCGGTGATCGCGCCCGTGGTGCAGGCCGCCGGCTACGACCTGGAGGATCTCACCGTCTCCCGAGCCGGCCGCCGGCACGTGGTGCGGGTGATCGTCGACGCCGACGGTGGGATCAACCTGGACGCGGTGGCCGACGTGTCGCGTGCGGTCTCCACCGCGCTGGACGCGGCGGAGGAGAGCGGCGGCGACATCGTCGCGGGGGAGTACCAGCTCGAGGTCAGCTCGCCGGGGGTGGACCGCCCGTTGACGCTGCCCCGGCACTGGCGCCGCAACGTGGGGCGGCTGGTTCGGGTGACCGTACGCGCTGACCCGCCGTCCGGTGGCGACCGGCAGGTCACCGGCCGGGTGGTCGACGCCGACGCCGAGCGCGTGGTGTTGGAGACCGACACCGACCGTACGCAGTGGGCCTACGCCGACCTCGGCCCGGGCCGGGTGCAGGTCGAGTTCACCCGACTGGACGAGTTGGCCGAATCAGAAGACGTCGACGACGATGACGATGTGGAGGACGAGGAGAGGTGAACATCGACCTCGCGGCCCTGCGCGCACTGGAGCGCGAGCGGGAGATCCCGTTCGACACGATCCTCGCGGCGATCGAGACCGCGCTGCTGACCGCGTACCGGCACACCGAGGGTGCGCAGTCGCACGCCCGGGTGGAGATCGACCGGAAGACCGGCGCGGCACTTGTCTACGCCCAGGAGCTGGGCACCGAGGGCACCGTGGAGCGGGAGTGGGACGACACCCCGCACGACTTCGGTCGGATCGCTGCCATGACCGCCAAGCAGGTGATCCTTCAGCGGCTGCGGGAGGCCACCGACGAGGTGCACTTCGGTGAGTACGTCGGCCGCGACGGCGACCTGGTCACCGGGGTGGTGCAGGCGCACGAGGCACGGGCCGAGAAGGGCATCGTCACCGTCGACCTGGGCAAGCTCGAGGGTGTGCTGCCGCAGTCGGAGCAGGTGCCGGGCGAGCGGTACACCCACGGCGAGCGGATCCGCTGTGTGGTGGTGCACGTGGCCAAGGGAATGCGTGGCCCGCAGATCACGTTGTCCCGCACGCACCCGAATCTGGTGAAGAAGCTGTTCGCCCTGGAGGTGCCGGAGATCGCCGACGGAACGGTCGAGATCGGTGCGATCGCCCGTGAGGCGGGTCACCGTACGAAGATCGCCGTGCGTTCCACCGCCGCCGGGGTCAACGCCAAGGGCGCCTGTATCGGTCCGATGGGCCAGCGGGTCCGGGCGGTGATGAGCGAGCTGCACGGAGAGAAGATCGACATCATCGACTGGTCGGACGACCCGGCGACCTTCGTCGGCAACGCGCTCTCCCCGGCCAAGGCGTTGCGTGTCGAGGTGGTCGACCTGGCCAACCGGGCCGCGCGGGTGACCGTTCCGGACTTCCAGCTGTCGCTCGCGATCGGACGCGAGGGGCAGAATGCCCGACTTGCTGCCCGACTGACCGGTTGGCGGATCGACATCCGCTCCGACGCCGAGCCGGCCGCCCCCGCCGGGCAGGCTGCGGCTGATCACGTCCGGGAACCGGGCGGAGCGGTGTCGGGTAGCTAGGGGTAGACTTCCACCAGTGGCACGACGCGCGCTGCCGGAGCGCACCTGTGTGGGTTGTCGACGGCGCGCACCGGCCAGTGAACTGCTGCGGATCGTCGCGATTGGCGACGAGGCTGATGTCAGCCTCCGACCCGATCCGACCCGCACGCTGCCGGGTCGGGGAGCGAACATGCACCCGGATCCGGCCTGCTTCGCGCAGGCAGTGCGGCGTCGTGCCTTCGGGCGCGCGCTGCGCGTCGCCGGGGTTCCGGATGACGGGGCCCTCGCGGAGTACCTGACGCGTCAACCACCACGTCCGGTCACCCGACCGGACGAGGGCCGCTAGCAAGGTAGGACGACCGACATGAGCACACGATGAAGTCCCAGAAATGATCAGGCTTCAAGTGCACGAGTGAGGTCGCTGCGGGTGCTGCCCGCACGACCTCGGAGTGAGGAGTGCAGTGGCAGGTAAGGCCCGCGTACACGAGCTTGCAAAAGAGCTCGGGGTCGAAAGCAAGACCGTACTCGCCAAGCTCAAGGAGATGGGCGAGTTCGTCAAGTCCGCGTCGAGCACCGTCGAGGCGCCTGTCGCCCGACGGCTGCGCAACGCCTTCGTCGCCTCGGGCGGCTCCGGAGCCCCGGCGGCCGCGCCGCCGGCCGCACCGGCTCCGACGGCGGCACCGACCCCGTCGCCGACCCCCGGCGAGCCTCGGGTCACCGCCAAGCCGACGCCGCCACGGCGTCCGGCGGTGCCCGGGCCGAAGCCGAAGGGTCCGGTGCCCGGTCCGCCGCCGCCGGCGGCCCCGGTCGCCAAGCCGGCGAGCGCTCACGACATCGAGGTGGCCGCCGCCGAGGCGCGTGCCGCCGCCCTGAAGGCTGAGCAGGAGGCCGCGGTCAAGGCCGCCCAGGCCGCCCGCCAGCAGCAGCGGGACAACGTCCGCCGGGAGCCCCCGGCCGACGGTGCCGCCCGTCCGGGTCCCCGACCCGGTCCCGGCGCGATGCCGCCCCGCCCGGGTTCCCCGGCCGCGGGTCGTCCCGGTCCCACCAACCCGGGTCCGGGTGGCCGGCAGGGTCGCCCGCCGGCGCGCGGCGCCGGTAACAACCCCTTCGGCATCCAGGGCAGCCAGCAGCAGCGGCCGCCGGCCGCCGGTGCCGGTGGTTCCCGGCCCAGCCCGGCGTCGATGCCGCCGCGGCCCAGCCCGGCCTCGATGCCACCGCGGCCCAGCCCGGCCTCGATGCCGAGCCAGCGGCCGGGTCGCCCCGGTGGCCCGGGTGCCGGTCGTGCCGGTGGCGGCGCCGGTCGTCCCGGTGGCGGCGGTGGCGGTGGCTACCGTGGCGGCCCCGGTGGCGGCGGCGGTGGTGGCGGTTACCGTGGCGGTCCCGGTGGCGGCGGTGGCGGTGGCGGTGGCTACCGTGGCGGTCCCGGTGGCGGCGGCGGTGGCGGCGGATTCCGCCCGGGTGCGCCGGCCGGTGGCGGCGGTCGCCCCGGCGGCGGCGGTCGTGGCCGTGGCGGTGGTGCCGCCGGTGCCTTCGGGCGTCCGGGCGGCAAGCCCACCCGTGGTCGCAAGTCCAAGAAGCAGCGCAGACAGGAGTTCGACAACCTGTCGGCTCCGACCATGAGCTCGGGTGCCCCCCGGGGCCAGGGGCAGACGGTGCGCCTCTCCCGTGGCGCCTCGCTGTCGGACTTCGCTGACAAGATCAACGCCAACCCGGGTTCGCTGGTCCAGGAGATGTTCAACCTGGGCGAGATGGTCACCGCGACCCAGTCGTGCTCCGACGACACGCTGCTGCTGCTGGGCGAACACCTCGGCTTCAACGTGCAGATCGTCAGCCCGGAGGACGAGGACCGCGAGCTGCTCGCGCAGTTCAACATCGACCTCGACGCCGAGGTCGCGGAGGACCGCCTGGTCAGCCGGGCACCGGTGGTGACCGTCATGGGTCACGTCGACCACGGTAAGACCAAGCTGCTCGACGCGATCCGCAAGGCGAACGTCGTCGCCGGCGAGGCCGGAGGCATCACCCAGCACATCGGTGCCTACCAGGTCCACGTCCCGCACGAGGGCGAGGACCGGGCGGTGACGTTCATCGACACCCCGGGTCACGAGGCGTTCACCGCCATGCGTGCCCGTGGTGCCCAGGTGACGGACATCGTGATCCTGGTGGTCGCGGCCGACGACGGTGTCATGCCGCAGACCATCGAGGCGTTGAACCACGCCAAGGCGGCCGAGGTGCCGATCGTGGTCGCGGTCAACAAGGTCGACAAGCCGGAGGCGAACCCGGACAAGGTCCGCCAGCAGCTGACCGAGTACGGCCTGGTCGCCGAGGAGTACGGCGGCGAGACCATGTTCGTCAACGTGGCCGCGAAGCCCGGCATCGGCATCGAGGAACTGCTCGAAGCGGTGCTGCTCACCGCCGACGCGTCGTTGGAGCTGACCGCTCCGACCGACGGGCCGGCGCAGGGTGTGGCCATCGAGGCGCACCTGGACAAGGGCCGTGGTGCGGTCGCGACGGTGCTGGTGCAGAAGGGCACCCTGCGGGCGGGCGACTCCATCGTCGCCGGTGGGGCGCACGGCCGGGTCCGGGCGATGCTCGACGAGAACGGCAACCAGGTCACCGAGGCGGGTCCGGCGCGTCCGGTCATGGTCCTCGGTCTGACCGCGGTGCCGGGGGCGGGCGACACCTTCCTCGCCGCGGCGGACGACCGCACGGTGCGGCAGATCGCCGAGCAGCGGCAGGCCCGCCGGCGGGCGGCGGCGTTCGCCAACTCCCGTGGCCGGGCCACCCTCGAGACGCTCATGGAGCAGCTCAAGGAGGGCGAGAAGACGTCGCTCAACCTCATCCTCAAGGGTGACGTCTCCGGTTCGGTGGAGGCCCTGGAGGACGCGCTGTTCAACCTCGACATTCCCGAGGAGGTCCAGCTCAAGGTCCTCGACCGGGGCGTCGGCTCGATCACCGAGAGCAACATCATGCTCGCGAGCGCCTCGTCCGAGCCGGTCACGATCATCGGCTTCAACGTGCGGGCCTCGAACAAGGTCCGTGAGATGGCCGACCGCGAGGGCGTGGAGATCCGGTACTACACCGTCATCTACCAGGCCATCGAGGAGATCGAGGCGGCGCTCAAGGGTCTGCTCAAGCCGGAGTACGAGGAGGTCGAGCTCGGCACCGCGGAGATCCGCGACGTGTTCCGCTCGTCCAAGATCGGCAACATCTCCGGTTGCATCGTCCGGTCGGGTGTCATCCGACGGAACGCGAAGGCGCGCCTGCTGCGCGACGGCACGGTCGTGGCGGACAACCTCACGATCAGCTCGCTCAAGCGGTTCAAGGACGACGCGACGGAGGTCCGGGAGGGCTTCGAGTGCGGTCTGACCCTGGGTGGTTACAACAACGTCCAGGTCGGCGACGTGATCGAGACCTTCGAGATGCGGGAGAAGGTTCGCGCCTGATCCTGCGGTGACGCACTGGTCAAGGGGTTTACGCCGGTCGGCGTAAACCCCTTGATCATGTGGGGTGGGGTGCGGGTAGTGTCCCCAGCGATGTACACCGCAACCGCAGTTTTCGACCTGCTGCTGCCGGGGGACTCCCGGTCGCTGAAGGCCAAGAGGTCGTACGTGCGGCCGATCGTCGCGGCGCTGCGCCGGTTCGACGTGTCGGCCGCCGAGGTAGGGGCGCTCGACCTGCACGGACGAGCGGAGATAGGAGTGGCGGTGGTGGCCGCCGAGGCGGCACACGCCCGCGAGGTGCTCGACTCGTGCGAGCGTCTGGTGGCGGGCCGTCCGGAGGTCGAACTGCTGTCGGTGCGTCGTCGGTTGCACGGCGACGACGACTGAGCCGGTTGGCCGCCGCCCCGCACGCCGGGGCGGACGGCGCGGGTAGGGTTCGAGTGTTGGGGTCGGTGCGGGCTCCGGTGACGCCGGCGTCGCCGGTCCCGGCCGGTAGCGGGACGCCGTGGAGGTGGCGGAGATGACGGATGCGGCCAAGGTGCGCCGGCACGCGGAGCGGGTACGCGAACTGGTCGCGTCGGTGGTGCGGAGCCAGATCAAGGATCCCCGACTCGGCATGATCACCATCACCGACGCCCGGATCACCGCCGACCTGCGGGACGCCACGGTCTTCTACACCGTGCTCGGCGACGCGGCGGCCCAGGCGGGCACCGCCGCCGCGCTGGACAGCGCCAAGGGCATGCTGCGCAGCACGGTCGGCAAGGCGCTCGGGCTGCGCCACTCGCCGACGCTGACCTTCGTCCTGGACGACGTCCAGGATCAGGTCAAGCACATCGACGACCTGCTCGCCGCGGCCCGCAACGCCGACGCCGAGGTGCAGCGCCTGGCGGCACGGGCCGAGTACGCGGGTGAGGCGCAGCCGTACCGCCTCGACGAGGACGACAGCGAAACCGAAGACGAGGACGAACCAGACGGAACCGCCGACGAGGCCCGGGGCGGGGACCGGCGGTGACCGCCGCCTCCGGTGGTGCGGTGACCGAGCCGGATCCCACCGTGCGGCGACAGCCCGGCCCCGGCCGGGTGGGTTCGGCCGGCAGTGGCTCGCCGGCTCCGGCCGCAACGGCCGGCCCGGTCGACCCGGCCGGGTCGAGTCCGTCCGGGCCGACCGAGGCCGACTGGGCCGCCGCGGTGGCGGCGGTCCGCCAGCTGCCGGCCGACGGCCGGGTGCTGCTGATCTGTCACGTCAACCCGGACGGGGACGCGCTGGGCAGCATGCTCGGCTTCGCGCTCGGGCTGCGGCGGCTCGGGGTACGCCGGTTGCAGGCCACCTTCCCCGGTCCGCCGGAGGTGCCCGAGCCGCTGCGCGGCCTGCCCGGTCTGGACCTGCTGGTACCGGAGGCGGAGGCGGAACCCGAGCCGGACCTGGTCATCTGTTTCGACGCGGCGAGCGAATCGCGGCTCGGCGAGCTGGCCGGCCGGTTGACCGGGAAGGGCACCGCCCTGGTGCTCGACCATCACGCCTCGAACCGCGGCTTCGGCGACGTGAACCTGGTGGATCCGACGGCGGCGGCGACCTCCGTGCTCGCCGAGCAGTTGCTGGAGCGGCTCGGCGTGCCGCTGGACGCCGGCATCGCGGAGTGCCTGTACGTGGCGCTGAGCACCGACACCGGGTCGTTCCGGTTCGACGCGACCACCCCGGCGGTGCACGAGATGGCGGCCCGGTTGCTGGCCACCGGGATCCGGCCGGGTGACATCTCGCGACGGGTGTTCGACAGCCGGCCGTTCGGCGCGGTGCGGCTGTTCGGTGAGGTGCTCGGGCGGGCCCGGCTGGAGCCTGAGGAGGCCGGCGGGCAGGGCCTGGTCTGGACCTACGCGACCCTGGACGACCTGGCCCGCCACGAGCAGCGGCCGTACGTGCTGGAGGCGCTCATCGATCCGGTGCGCTGCACCGCCGAGGCCGATGTCAGTTGCGTGGTCAAGCAGACCGCGCCGGCCGTGTGGGCGGTCTCCCTGCGCAGCAAGGGCGCGACCGACGTGAGTCGGGTGGCGGTCGCGCTGGGCGGCGGCGGGCACCGGTTGGCCGCCGGTTTCACCGGCCGTGGCACGGTGGACGAGGTCGTGGAGCGGATCCGGACCCAGCTGCGGGCGTTCGACCCGGAGAGCGACGCCGACCAGCAGGGGTGATTTCAGGGTCGACTCCGGGGCGTCGAGACTTCGGCACCTGGACAGGGCGGGGAGAATCGGATGATGGAGCAGCCCCACGACCTCACCGTCGACACCCCTCGCACCTGGGAGCGGCCGGTCGTCTGCGTACCGGTGCTTGTCGCCCTCTCCCTGGTGGGTGGCCGCTTCCCGTCCTTCTCGACCGAGGCCAACGTCTATGTGTTCGGTGCTGGCGGGGTGCTGATCTGGCTCGGCCTGACCAAGCGGGTGCAGGCTCGTCCGGCGCCGGAACGGTTGCGGTCCGGTGCGGTCTGGTGGACGTTGCCGGTGGTGGTCTTCGGGATCTTCGAGGGGGTCACCTTCGTCGCGGCGGCCGGTGACGACTTTCCCACCTTCTCCCTGCTGGCCGACCCGCTGTTGGAGGACCGTCTGGTCCGGTCCGCGGCCTGGTTGGTCTGGCTGTCGGCGTTCTGGGGGCTGGTGCGGCGATGATGCGGGCACTGGCGATCGGCGGGTTCCTGGTCGGGCTGGCACTGTTCGGGCTGGTCGAGTGGCTGGCCCGGCGGGAGGGGTCGAAGATCCCGACGCTCGGCGAGCTCTGCGGGTACGTCATGCGCTACGAGGTGGGGCCGGTGCCGGTGGGCCGGATCGGTCTTTTCGGCTTCTGGTGGTGGATCGGCTGGCACTTCCTGGCCCGTTGACGGCGCGGCAACCTGTCCAGATCGCGGGAACAGCACGCACCATGTGGACCTGAACGATAACTTGGGAAACGGCCGGCGTCGCTTTCGGCGCAGGTCAGGGGCGGAGCCATACCCGGTGCCGCTCGCGCTCCAGGGTTGACCGACCCGGGCCAACAGGCCGCCCCCCGCCGTTCCGGCGATCCCGGAACCGGTCTCGGGCGACAGTCCCCGCACCGCCCGTGACGCGCCGCCGCGCTCGGTGACGCGTGCCCCGGAAGGGAGCCCACCATGGCCGCCAAGCCCCAGCCCGAGACCACTGACGAGGCCCGCGAGCAGGCCCGTCGTGCCCTGCAGACCTCCATGGACACCCGTCAGTGACGGTGTCCGGCCGGTGGTGACGCCCGGCCGCCGAGGCGTACGACGTCACCACCGGTCCGAACGATCCCCGCGCGCCGGCGTGCTGGGGGACGGCGCCATCGCACCGACCCGGGAGAACGTTCACCCCGGTAAGTAGCGCCCCAGTTTGCTCCCCTTACATTCCGCGTGCCACCATCGGCGCCGATGAGCCAGTCCACCCTTGCCGCCGATCGGGTCGCGTCGCCGCGCCGAATCGCCGCGCTCGCCCTGCCCGCCCTCGTGGTACTCGCCGCCGAGCCGCTCTACGTGCTCGTCGACACCGCGGTCGTCGGCCATCTGGGCCGGGTGCCGCTCGCGGCGGTGGCCGTCGGTGGCACCGTGATGACCCTCACCGCCTGGCTGGGAACCGTGGTCGCGTACGGCACGACCGGCCGTGCGGCCCGCCGGTACGGTGCCGGCGACCGCGCCGCGGCGGTGGCCGAGGGGGTTCAGGCGTCCTGGTCGGCCCTTGGTGCCGGGCTGGTGGTCGTCGTCGGCATGCAAGTCGGCGGCGGTGCCCTGGCGGGCGCCCTGGCCGGCGGTGGTGAGGTGGCGCTCGCCGCCGCTGAGTGGCTGCGCATCGCCGCGTTCGGCGCTCCCGGGCTGCTGCTCGCCGCCGCCGGCAACGGCTGGCTGCGGGGTGTGCAGGACACCCGCCGGCCGCTGCTCTTCGTGGTCGGCCCCAACCTGCTCTCCGCGGTGCTCTGCCCGGTGCTGGTCTATCCGGTGGGCCTGGGGCTGATCGGCTCGGCGGTGGCGAACGTCATCGCGCAGACCCTCTCCGGGGCACTCTTCGCCGCCGCCCTGGTGGCCGAGCGGGTGGCGCTGCGCCCGCGTCCCCGGGTCATCGGCCAGCAACTCCTGCTCAGCCGGGACCTGTTGATCCGTGGGGTGGCCTTCCAGGCCAGTTTCCTGTCCGCCACCGCGGTGGCCGCTCGGTTCGGCGCCGCCACGGTGGGGGCCCACCAGATCGCCGTCCAGCTCTGGTTCTTCGCGGCGCTGGTGCTCGACGCGCTGGCGATCGCCGCGCAGGCGCTTGTCGGTGCGGCGCTCGGCGGCGGTGACGACGCGACGGCCCGGGCGCTGGCCCGCCGGATCGGCCGGCTGGGCGCGATCTGCGGTACGGGGTTCGCCGTGCTAGCCGCGGCCGGTGCCACCGTGGTGCCCACCTGGTTCACCTCCGATCGCGCGGTCCACGAGCAGGCGCTGGTGGCCTGGCCCTGGTTCGCCGCGATGCTGCCACTGGCCGGGGTGGTGTTCGCCCTCGACGGAGTGCTGATCGGCGCGGGTGACATCCGCTATCTGCGCAACCTCACCGTGGCCGGTGCGCTCGGCGGCTTCCTGCCGGCGATCTGGCTGGCGTACGCCCTGGATCTCGGGCTCGGTGGCATCTGGGCCGGGCTGATGCTGTTCACCGTGATCCGCCTGATCGGGCTGCTGCTGCGGCTAGGCGGTGGTGCCTGGGCGGTCATCGGCGAGGAGCGGCTACCCGGCTGACAAGACCTGGCCGTACAGCGCGTAGAGGACGAGCACCAGGGCCAGGCTCGCCACGAAGGAGACGAGCAAAGCGATGATCTTCATGGTGTTGGGGTATCGCTGACGCAGGGGTTGTCGTCGCTGCCAGGCCCACCAGCGCCGGCGCAGGGCCTTGGCGCCGGGCAGCGCGGTCACGCCCTCGGCGAGTCGGACGCCCAGCGTGCGCCTCGCCGGTGGCGGATTCAGCATCCAGTCCGGCAGCGCGCTGGGCTGGTCGGGCGTACGCAGGCCGACCGAATCGTCGGGCCGGCGCGTGCGATCGGGACCGTGCTCCGTGCTCATCTCGTTCTCCCCGTGTCTGCCGGCGCGGCACTCACCGCCGCCGATGGGCCCATCGTGGCAGGGAGGTCCCGGCGCGAACATCCCGTTTTCGGCAGCCTGTCCGGTGCCCGGCCGGGCGAACGGGTCTGGCAGGCTTGCACGTCGTGAGCACAGACGGCCTGATCGTGGTGGACAAGCCCGGCGGTATGACCTCGCACGACGTGGTCGCCCGGTTGCGTCGGTTGGCTCGGACCCGGCGGGTCGGCCACGGTGGCACGCTCGATCCGATGGCCACCGGCGTCCTGGTGATCGGGGTCGGCCGGGCCACCAGGCTGTTGACGTACGTGATCGGTGCGGACAAGAGCTACGCGGCGACCATCCGGCTGGGCCAGGCCACCGTCACCGATGACGCGGAGGGCGACGTGATCGCCACCACGCCCGCCGGGACACTCACCGACGAGGCGGTCCGGGGCGCCCTGGCCGGGTTGACCGGGGAGATCGACCAGGTGCCGAGCGCGGTGAGCGCCATCAAGATCAACGGTCAGCGCGCGTACAAGCGGGTCCGTGCGGGGGAGAGTGTCGACCTGCCGGCCCGGCGGGTCACCGTGTCCCGGCTCGACGTGCTGGCGATCCGCCGGGCCTCGCCCGACGTGGTCGACGTCGACATCGACGTGGCCTGTTCGACCGGGACGTACATCCGGGCGATCGCCCGCGACGCGGGTCTGGCCCTCGCCGTCGGCGGCCACCTGACCGCCCTGCGCCGGACCGCCGTGGGCGGGTTCACCGTGGCGGAGGCGGCCACCCTCGACGAGCTGGAGCACCGCGCGCCGGACGTGGTGGACCTGCCGCTCGCGGCCGCCGCCGAACGGTTCTTCCCGCGCCGGGACGCCACCGAGGAGGAGGCGAAGGTGCTGTCGCACGGCGGCCCGCTCGACCCGGTCGGCCGTACCGGGCCGTACGCCGTGTTCGACCCGGCCGGTGGACTGATCGCTATCGTCAGCGAGCGGGCCGGCCGGGCCCGCGCGGAAATCGTGCTCGCCCCGGCCTGACGCCGGGTACCGGACGGCCGACCGACGGCGGCCGGCGGTGAACGACAGCGGAGGAGCAGCATGCAGCGGTGGCGGGGGTACGACGCGGCGCCCGGTGGCTGGGGACGGTCGGTCGTCACCATCGGCGTCTTCGACGGCGTGCACAAGGGGCACCAGGCGACCATCGGGCACGCCGTGGCCCGCGCCCGGGAACTCGGCGTCAAGTCGGTGGTGCTCACCTTCGACCCGCATCCGGCCGAGGTCGTGCGACCCGGCTCCCACCCGGCGGTGCTGACCGAGCCGCACCGCAAGGCGGAGCTGATCGAGACCCTCGGGGCCGATGTGCTCTGTGTGATGCCGTTCACGCCCGAGGTGTCCCGGTTGTCGGCCGAGGCGTTCGTGCACGACGTGCTTGTCGAGCACCTGCACGCCGCGCTCGTGGTGGTGGGCGACAACTTCCGGTTCGGTCACCGGGCCGCCGGTGACGTGGCACTGCTGGAGCGGCTCGGCCGCACCTTCGGGTTCGCCGTCGAGGCGGCTCCGCTGGTGGCCGAGTCGGGCACGGTCTTCTCCTCGACCTACATCCGCTCCTGCGTCGACGCGGGTGACGTGACCGCGGCGGCGGCGGCGCTGGGTCGCCCGCACCGGCTGGAGGGCGTGGTCGTCCGTGGTGATCAGCGGGGGCGGGAACTCGGCTTCCCGACCGCGAACCTGCTCTGCCACCGACACGCGGCGGTCCCGGCCGACGGCGTCTACGCCGCCCGGATGATCCGTCGAGGGCAGCGGCAGCCGCTCGCCGCCGCCGTGTCGATCGGCACCAACCCGACGTTCTCCGGCCGGGAGCGCCGGGTCGAGGCGTACGCGCTGGACTTCGACGGCGACCTCTACGGCGAGCGGCTGGCACTGGATTTCGTGGCGCACCTGCGCGGCCAGACCCGCTTCGACGCGATCGAGCCGTTGATCGCCCAGATCGCCCAGGACGTCGAGCGAACCCGCCGGGTGCTGGGCTGACCGGTCACCGACCCGCCCGTGGCCCTTGACCGGCCGGCCCGGGCGGGTGCTGGTAGGCTGGCTGGGACGTCGGCTGACCGACGTGGGGCCTCGCCTGCCTGCTCGACGCCGCGGGTGCGAGGACCGTCCGTCACCGGTGCCGTAGCCCGGCCCGACGGACCGCATTGAGACAACCCACCAGAACAGGGAGAACATGGCGCTCGACCAGCAGGCAAAGGCCAAGATCCGCGAGGAGTACGCGACCGCCGAGGGTGACACCGGGTCGCCCGAGGTGCAGGTCGCGGTCCTCACCAAGCGGATCGCCGACCTCACCGAGCACCTGAAGGTGCACAAGCACGACCACCACAGCCGCCGTGGGCTGCTGCTGCTGGTCGGCCGTCGCCGTCGGTTGCTCAACTACGTTCAGAAGAAGGACATCAACCGCTACCGGTCGCTCATCGAGCGGCTCGGCCTGCGCCGGTGACGTGACGGGGGAGTGGCCCACCAGGTCACTCCCCCGTCGGCGTCCCAACCGAGAAACGGGCCACGACCACCCAGACAAGGGAGCGTCGGCGTACCGGTCTCCGGTAGTGGCCTCCGGGCACCCCGGCATCCCGCCGGCGGTCCCGGGCGCTTCGATCGAAGACCGGCCGTCCGCACAGCTCCCGCGTCGTGGCCCCCGATGCGAAGGAGCATTGACAGAGCATGACCGAGACCAAACTCGGCACCGAAACCCGCACCGCCGTGATCGACAACGGGTCGTTCGGCACCCGTGAGATCACCTTCTCCACCGGCCGGCTGGCCCGACAGGCCGCCGGGTCCGTCACGGCCCAGCTCGGCGAGACCGTCGTGCTGTCCGCCACCACCGCCGGAAAGCAGCCGAAGGAGCAGTTCGACTTCTTCCCGCTGACCGTCGACGTGGAGGAGCGGATGTACGCCGCGGGCCGCATCCCCGGCTCGTTCTTCCGTCGCGAGGGCCGGCCCAGCGAGGACGCCATCCTCACCTGCCGCCTGATCGACCGGCCGCTGCGCCCGTCGTTCGTCAAGGGCCTGCGCAACGAGGTCCAGGTCGTCGAGACGATCCTCGCGCTCGACCCGCAGCACCCGTACGACGTGGTCGCGATCAACGCCGCGTCGATGTCGACCAAGCTGTCCGGCCTGCCGTTCTCCGGCCCGATCGGGGCCACCCGGATGGCCCACGTGGATGGCCAGTGGGTCGCCTTCCCGACCCACGAGGAACTGGCCCGGGCGACCTTCGACATGGTGGTTGCCGGCCGGGCCCTGCCCGACGGCGACGTCGCGATCATGATGGTCGAGGCGGAGGCCACCGAGCACACCGTGAAGCTGGTCGCCGGCGGGGCACCCGCACCGACCGAGGAGGTCGTGGCCAGCGGTCTGGAGGCCGCCAAGCCCGCCATCCGCGAGCTGTGCCGGGCGCAGAGCGAGCTGGCCGAGGTCGCCGCCAAGCCGGTCGCCGAGTACCCGGTCTTCCTGGATTACCAGGACGACGCGTACGACGCGGTCGCCGAACTGGCCCGTGCCGACGTCGCCGAGGCCCTGCAGATCGCCGGCAAGGCCGACCGCGAGGAGGCCCTGGACGCGATCAAGGTGCGGGTGCACGAGGAACTCGGCGCCCGTTTCGAGGGCCGGGAGAAGGAACTCTCCGCCGCGTTCCGGTCGCTGACCAAGTCCGAGGTGCGCAGCCGGGTGCTGCGCGAGCAGGTCCGCATCGACGGCCGGGGCCCGCGCGACATCCGTCCGCTGAACGCCGAGGTGGGCGTGCTGCCCCGGGTGCACGGCTCGGCGCTGTTCGAGCGCGGCGAGACCCAGATCCTCGGCGTCACCACGCTCAACATGCTGCGCATGGAGCAGGCGCTGGACACCCTCTCCCCGGAGAAGTCCAAGCGCTACATGCACAACTACAACTTCCCGCCGTACTCCACCGGTGAGACCGGTCGGGTCGGCTCGCCGAAGCGCCGCGAGATCGGGCACGGCGCGCTGGCGGAGCGGGCGCTGATCCCGGTGCTGCCCTCGCGGGAGGAGTTCCCGTACGCGATCCGACAGGTCTCCGAGGCCCTCGGCTCCAACGGCTCCACCTCGATGGGCTCGGTCTGCGCCTCGACGCTGGGCCTGCTCAGCGCCGGTGTGCCGCTGAAGGCGCCGGTCGCCGGCATCGCGATGGGCCTCATCTCCGACGAGGTCGACGGCAAGACCCAGTACGTCACGCTGACTGACATCCTCGGTGCCGAGGACGCCTTCGGCGACATGGACTTCAAGGTCGCCGGTACCCGCGACTTCGTCACCGCGTTGCAGCTCGACACCAAGCTCGACGGCATCCCGTCCGACGTGCTGGCCGCCGCCCTGCAGCAGGCCCACGAGGCGCGGCAGACCATCCTCGACGTGATGCAGCGGGCGATCGAGGCGCCGGCCGAGATGTCCGACTACGCGCCGCGGGTGACCACGGTCAAGATCCCGGTCGACAAGATCGGCATGGTGATCGGCCCGAAGGGTCAGACCATCAACGCCATCCAGGACGAGACCGGCGCCGAGATCTCCATCGAGGACGACGGCACCATCTACGTCGGCGCGACCAACGGTCCGTCGGCACAGGCCGCGGTCGAGCGGATCAACGCGATCGCCAACCCGACCCTGCCCAAGGTCGGCGACCGCTTCCTCGGCACGGTGGTGAAGACCGCTCCGTTCGGTGCGTTCGTCTCGCTGCTGCCGGGTCGCGACGGCCTGCTGCACATCTCCAAGGTGGGCGACGGCAAGCGGGTCGAGAAGGTCGAGGACTTCCTCAACGTCGGTGACCGGGTCGAGGTCGAGATCGCCGACATCGACCAGCGCGGCAAGATCTACCTGGACAAGGTCCGCCCGGAGGGCGCCGAGGCGCCGGCCGCCGCAGCCGGCGAGGAGCGGCCCGCCGGCCGGGACCGGGGTGGCGACCGGGGTCCGCGTGACCGGGGCGACCGCGAGCGCGGTGGCGACCGGGGCGGTCGTGGCCCCGAGCGTGGCGAAGGTGGCGAGGGTGGCGGCGACAACCGTCCCCGACGCCGTACCCGGCACAGCTGATCCGTGAACCGCTGACCGGCCGGGCGACACCGTCGCCCGGCCGGTTCGTTCGTCAACTCATCCATCCCATCGTCGTACTGGAAGCAGGTGGCCGTGAGCCGGACCCGGCATTCGTCTTTCCTCGGGACCCGACCGGGGTCGACGCCGCGCGCCGGCCGGCAGGCCACCCCTACCGCTCGGGCGGTCGGTGGGTCGACCCGGGCGGTGACCCGGACCCTGAGCGACGATCCGCTGGGCGGCACGGTGCGCCGCACGGTGCTGCCCAACGGGCTGCGGGTGTTGACCGAGGCGATCCCGGCCATGCGCAGCGTCTCGTTCGGCATCTGGGTGGCGGTCGGCTCGCGGGACGAGACCGGTGCGCAGGCCGGTGCCGCCCACTTCCTGGAACACCTGCTGTTCAAGGGCACCCACAAGCGGAACGCCATGGAGATCTCCTCGGCCATCGAGGCCGTGGGCGGCGAGACCAACGCCTTCACCACGAAGGAGTACACCTGCTACTACGCCCGGGTGCTGGACGAGGACCTGCCCCTGGCCATCGACGTCATGTGCGACCTGGTCGCCGACTCGGTGCTGGAGCCGGCCGACGTGGAGACCGAACGCGGTGTGATCCTCGAAGAGATCGCCATGCACGACGACGAGCCCGGCGACGAGGTGCACGACCTGTTCGCCCAGGCCGTCTACGGTGACCACCCGCTGGGCCGGCTGATCTCCGGCACCGCCGACACGGTCACCCCGATGACCCGCCGGCAGATCCAGAGCTTCTACCGGCGGCGCTACGTCGCACCGCAGATCGTCATCGCCGCCGCCGGCAACCTCGACCACACCGCCGTGGTGCGGCTGGTCCGCCAGGCGCTGCGGGGCACCCCACTGGACACCGACCCGGCGGCGCCCGCGCCGCAGCGACCGGCCACCCCCGCCGTACGCACCCGGGCCGCCGCCACGGTGGTGGAGGCGAAGGAGACCGAGCAGGCGCACATCGTGCTGGGCTGCCCGGGCATCGACCGGCTCGACGAACGCCGCTTCGCCCTCGGGGTGCTGAACAACGTGCTCGGCGGCGGCATGTCCAGCCGGCTCTTCCAGGAGATCCGGGAGCGCCGTGGCCTCGCCTACTCCGTCTACTCCTACGCCAGCCAGTACGCCGACAGCGGCCTGTTCGGCGTCTACGCCGGCTGCGCCCCGAGCCGGGTCGACGAGGTGCTGGAGCTGACCCGGGCCGAGTTGGCGCGTACCGCCGGGCACGGCGTCACCGAGGCGGAGCTGGCGCGGGGCAAGGGGATGAGCAAGGGCTCGTTCGTGCTCGGCCTGGAGGACACCGGCTCCCGGATGAGCCGACTGGCCAAGGGCGAACTGCTCTACGGGGACCTGGTGCCGGTCAACGAGTTGCTCGACCGGGTCGACGCGGTCACCCTCGACGACGTCAACGCTCTCGCCGCGGAGCTGCTGGACCGGCCGATGTCCCTCGCCGTCGTCGGCCCGTTCGCCGGCCGGGACTTCAGCGCCTGACCTGTCCGGCCGTACGGGTGGGCACCACCCTCGGGGTGTCCGCGTCCCGATTGGGATAGGTTGTGCCGCGTGACTGACGAGCAGGAGAAGACCGCCCCCGAGTCGATCAGGGTCGGCGTGCTGGGCGCCGGTGGCCGGATGGGTGCCGAGGTGTGCCGGGCCGTCGAGGCGGCCGCCGACATGACACTGGTCGCGACGGTCGACCAGGACGACTGGTTGGCCGACGCCGCGGATGCCGGCGCGGAGGTGCTCGTCGACTTCACCACTCCCGACGTGGTGCTGGACAACCTGCACTGGTGCATCGACCAGGGGATCCACGCGGTGGTCGGCACCAGCGGCTTCACCGAGCAGCGGATCGAGAAGGTACGCGGCTGGCTGGCCGGCCGGCCCGACGTGGGCGTGGTGATCGCCCCCAACTTCGGTCTCGGCGCGGTGCTGATGATGCAGTTCGCCGCGCGTGCCGCCCGCTACTTCGAGTCGGTCGAGATCATCGAGCAGCACCATCCGCGCAAGCTCGACGCGCCCAGCGGCACCGCCATGCACACCGCCCGCCTGGTCGCGGCGGCCCGCGCCGAGGCCGGCCTCGGTCCGGCACCGGACGCCACCAAGGACGAGATCGCCGGTGCCCGGGGTGCCGACGTGGACGGGGTCCGGGTGCACGCCGTGCGGGCCACCGGACTGGTCGCCCACCAGGAGGTGCTCTTCGGCGCCACCGGCGAGACCCTGACCATCCGGCACGACTCGTACGACCGGGTCTCGTTCATGCCGGGCGTGCTGCTCGCGGTACGCGCGGTGCGGAACCGTCCGGGCCTGACCCTCGGCCTGGACGCCCTGCTCGACTGAGCGCGGCCGAGGCGGGCCAGACGGGTCGGTCAGCCGACCTGGGGCCGTTCGGTGGGGACGGCGACGTGCAGGCGTAGCTGGGGGACCAGCATGTCGTCGACGTCCAGCGCGCGTCCCGCGCCGTCGGGCTCCCAGCCGGCGGTGGTGAGGAACTTCCGGGACGCCTGGTCGCCCTCGAACACCCACGCCACCGCCCGGTCGAAGCCGGACTCCCGCCACAGGTCGACGCTGGCGGCGAGCAGCCGGGAGCCGTGCCCGCGCCGGCCCCAGCGCGGCTCGACCAGCAGGTCGGTCACCGCCACCACGTCCGCGCCGAGCGCGTCGGCCGGTTCGTTCGGGGCCAGCGCCTCGGCGTCGGCCGGGCCGGAGGCGGCGAAACCCACCAGATACGATTGCTCGGCCTGTTCGACGGCGACCAGCACCCGGTGGGTGTCGCCGGGCGGCTGGCGCACCGCGTCGTCCCAGCGCTCGGCCATCGACACCTCGTCGAGGCCGTCCAGCACGTCCCGGGGCAGCAGCCGCCGGTAGGCGACCCGCCAGGTGGCGAGCTGGATGCGGGCGATCTCGGCGGCGTCCTCCGGACGCGCCGGGCGGACGTACCCGAGACTCATGGCACGACAGCCTACGCAGGGCGAGGGAGGCGACGGTGGCGCAGGGTGCCAGGCGGACGGCGGGACAGGTCGCCGCGGTCGTCGTCCTCGCCGTCGCGGTGGCCGGGTTCCTGTCCGTGGCGGCCGTCCGGCACGGCTTCTTCGACCTGCAGGTCTACCGGGGTGCCCTGGTCTGGTGGGTGCACGACGGCGGCGAGATCTACGACTACCTCAAGCCCGGCACCCAGTACGGCTTCACGTACCCACCGTTCGCCGCCCTGGTGATGCTGCCGATGGCGTACCTGTCCTGGCACGCCGCGATCGTGGTCAGCGTGGCCGCCGGGGCGCTGACCAGCGCGGTGCTGATCTGGTGGCTGCTGGATCCGGTGTCCCGCCGCGCCGGTTGGACCCGCTGGTTCGCCTTCGCGGTGGCGCTGTGCCTGGTCGCCGCCTTCGAACCGATGCGCGAGACGATCAACTTCGGCCAGGTCAACACGCTGCTGCTCTTCCTGGTGGCGGTGGATCTGCTCCGGCTGCTGCCGGGCGGCAACAGATGGGCCGGGGTCGGCATCGGCCTGGCCACCGCGATCAAACTCACGCCGGGCATCTTCATCGTCTACCTGCTGGTCACCCGACGGTGGCGCGCCGCAGTGACCGCGTCGGGCACCGCGACCGCCGCGACCCTGCTGGCCGCCGCGCTGTTCCCGGACGCCTCCCGGGAGTTCTGGACCAGCGCGCTGTGGAACACCGGACGGGTCGGTGAGCTGGCCTTCGTCTCCAACCAGTCGCTGCGCGGCGTGGTGGCCCGGCTCGACCCGGAGAGTCCCAGCACGCTGGCCTGGCTGCTGCTGGTCGCCGGGACGCTGGTGCTCTGGGCGTGGCGGTCCCGGGTCGCGGCGTCCGTGGGTGACGAGGCCACCGGGCTGGCCCTGACCGGCGCGGTGATGTGCCTGGTCAGCCCGGTCACCTGGGTGCATCACCTGGTCTGGCTGTTGCCGGGCCTGCTGCTGCTGGTGGACCGGGGCACGGCCGCCCCGCCGGGCGGCCGACGCCGGGTCCTGCTGGCCTGCGCGGCCGTCGGGTACGCGTTCCTGACCAGCCGGATCGTCTGGGCGTGGGAGGAGGACTTCACCGGCCTCGACGGTTTCCTGTTCGGCAACACCTACGTCTGGATCAGCCTCGCGCTGCTGGCCTTCCTGCCGGTACGCCGGGTCGCGCCCCGGTCGCCGTCGGCCTCAGCCACCGTCGAGCCGGCCGCTGTAGCGCAGTTCGACAAGCTCGATCGCCGGTCGGCCGCCGGACAACGGCACCGGATAGGTCGTCCGCTCACCGTCCGGTGACAACCCGGCCCGCGCGTAGAACCGGCGGGCCCGGTCGTTGGCCGCCAGCACCCAGAGCCGGTACTCCGCCCAGCCGGACTCGCGCAGACCCGACCGGGCCGCCGCGAACAGGGCCCGCGCGGTGCCGTCACCCCAGTTCTCGGGCGTGACGTAGAGGCTCACCACCTCGCCGTACGTCGGGTCGAGGTCGCCGCGATCCTGGTTGTTGCGGTACGGCCCGAAGGTGGCGAAGCCGACGAGCGTGCCGTGCTCCTCGGCCAGCAGGGTGGTGAACGGGTGGTCCGGATCGGCGGTGCCGAGGGTCCGCCGGCGCTGCGCCCAGGCGATCGGGTTGAGCCGGTCGAGCACCTCGTCCGGCATGATCCCGGCGTAGCCGGCCTGCCAGCCGCGCACGTGCACCCGGGCCACCGCCTCGGCGTCGTCGGGCTGCTCACGGCGAATGCTGGGCATGCACGTAGTTCTAGGACGCCGGGGCGGGCAGGTCCAGTGTCCGCACCGATGTCGTACGTCTGCCGTAGCCTGCCTTGCGATGGCCGCACCGGAATCGCTCTCGCTCGCCCAGGCCCGCCGCGTCGCGTTGGCCGCACAGGGCTTCGCCGATCCGGCGCCCACCGGGGCGCCCACCCGCCGGCACCTGCGTCGGGTGCTCGACCGGATCGGGTTGATCCAGATGGATTCGGTGAACGTCCTGCAACGGGCGCACTACCTGCCGCTCTACAGCCGGCTCGGGCCCTATCCGACCACCCTGCTCGACGCTGCCGCCTACCGCCGCCCCCGCGAGTTGTTCGAGTACTGGGGGCACGAGGCGTCGTTGGTGCCGGTCGTCCTGCATCCGGCGCTGCGCTGGCGGATGGCGAGGGCGCACACCGACGCCTGGGGCGGGATGCGCCGCATCGCCGCCGAGCAGCCCGCCCTGGTCGCCTGGGTGCGCGACGAGGTGGCCGCCCGGGGGCCGCTGACCGTGGCCGAGATCGAGCACGACGCGCCCCGCCAGACCGGGAACTGGGGGTGGAACTGGTCGGCGGTGAAGCAGGCCCTGGAGTATCTCTTCTGGGCCGGCGAGGTGTGTGCGGCACAGCGCACCGGTTCCTTCGCCCGCCGCTACGACCTGCCGGAACGGGTGCTGCCGGCGGCGGTGCTGGACGCGCCGACGCCGTCCGACGCACAGGCGTACCGCACCCTGGTGGGGATCGCTGCCCGGTCACTCGGGGTGGCCGCGGAGCCGGAGCTGCGCGACTATTTCCGGCTGCCGGTGGCCGGTGCGCGGCAGGCCATCGCCGACCTGGTCGAGGCGGGGGAGCTGCGACCGGTCACGGTGCAGGGGTGGCGGCAGCCGGCCTGGTTGCACGCCGAGGCCCGGCTACCCCGCTGGGTACGCGGCAACGGCCTGGTGAGCCCCTTCGACCCGCTGGTCTGGGAACGCGCCCGCACCGAGCGCCTGTTCGGCTTCAGCTACCGCATCGAGATCTACGTGCCCGCGCCGCAGCGGGTGCACGGCTACTACGTGCTGCCGTTCCGCCAGGGTGACCGCTTCACCGCCCGGGTCGACCTGAAGGCGGACCGCAGATCCGGCGTGCTGCTGGTGCCGGCCGCCTGGATGGAGCCGGGCGTGGACCCGGGAGAGACGGCGGTCGCCCTCGCCGCCGAGTTGTACCGGCTGGCCGGCTGGCTCGGCCTGGACGCGGTGGCCCCGCCGGCCGCCGGTGACCTCGCGGCGCCGCTGGCCGCCGCGCTGGTGGGCGTGGCCGGTGTACGGTGAGGTCCGTGACGAGCGTTGACCGACCGGACGCCCAGCCGCAGCCCGACCTGCACGGCGAGCACGCCCATGGTGGCCCGGACGCCGGTAACCCGTCCGGTGGGCCGGTGAATGCGGCGCCGCAGGGCGACTGGCCGGCCGGCTACCCCGCCGGTTATCCGGTGGTCGAGTCCGACCGGCTCACCCGGTTCGTGCAACGGGCGCACGCCCGCACGCCGCGCTGGGTGGTGCCGTTGGCCGCCGTCGGCTGTGTCGCCGCCGGCATCGGGTACACGCTGCTCAGCGATCCCACCCGGTCCGCGCCCGACGCGCTGCCGACCTGCCTGCTCAAGCTGACCACCGGGTTGGACTGCCCGGGGTGCGGCGGCACCCGTGCCCTCTGGTACGTGCTGCACGCCGACCTGCCGGCCGCCGCCCGGCACCACTTCCTCTTCGTCTTCGCGCTGCCCTTCCTGGCGTACCTCTTCGTCGCCTGGGCCGGTCGGCAGGCGTTCGGTTGGCGGCTGCCCGAGCTGCGCATCGGTCCGAAGCTGGTCGGCGGCTTCCTCGCCGCCTGGCTCGCCTTCTCGGTGGTCCGTAACCTGCCCTGGGTTCCCTTCACCGCCCTCTACGTGTAGCGGCCCGGACCGGCGTTTTCTGGTCGTCGGTGGGTCTCGACTACAGTCCCAGGAATGCCGGAGATGGTGCAGCCCCAGGTCAGGTTGATCGCGTGGACCCAGTTCGACCCGCCGGAGGACGTGCCGTGGTCGACCGACGCCGACGGAGGGCAGGCGCTCGCGGAGTTCGCCGGACGGGCCTGCTACCAGAGCTGGAAGAAGCCGAACCCGGCGACGGCCACCAACGCCGGCTACCTGGCGCACATTCTGGAGGTCGGGCACCTCTCGGTGCTGGAGCACGGCTCGGTGAGCTTCTACTTCACCGGCGTGTCCCGCTCGTTCACCCATGAGCTGATCCGGCACCGGCACTTCTCGTACTCCCAGTTGTCCCAGCGGTACGTGCCGGAGCGGGACGCCGCGATGGTGGAGCCGACGGTGATCGCCGAGGACCCGGAGCTGCACAAGCGCTTCGTGGAGGCGGCCGAGGCCAGTGTGCGGGCGTACAACGATCTGCTGGAGGGGCTGGAGCGCCGCTTCGCCGACGTGACGAACCCGACCCTGCGACGCAAGCAGGCCCGCCAGGCGGCCCGCGCGGTGCTGCCGAACGCCACCGAGACCCGCATCGTGGTGACCGGCAACTACCGGGCCTGGCGGCACTTCATCGGCATGCGCGCCACCGAGCACGCCGACGTGGAGATCCGTGAGCTGGCGGTGGAGTGCCTGCGACAGTTGCAGCGGGTCGCGCCGAACGTCTTCGCGGACTTCACCATCTCCACGCTGCCCGACGGCACGGAAGTGGCGCAGAGCCCGCACGCCCAGGCGTCCTGACCCGGCGGGGAACCGCCCGCCCGGGGGTGGTGAGCCCTTCCCCGGTGGCCGGCCGTCGGCCGTCCGATAGGTTGTCACCATGACGCACGACCACCTCGACGGTCCGGTCCGAACGGTCTCCCGTCCGTTCGGTCGGGTGCTCACGGCCATGGTGACCCCGTTCACCGCCGACGGGGCGCTCGACCTCGACGGCGCGGCGCGGCTGGCGGATCATCTGGTCACCGAGCAGGGCAACGACGCGTTGGTGGTCAACGGCACCACCGGTGAGTCGCCGACCACCACCGACGCCGAGAAGGAACGCCTGATCCGGGCCGTGGTGGAGGCCGTCGGCGACCGGGCCCGGGTGGTGGCCGGGGTCGGCACCAACGACACCCGGCACACCATCGAGCTGGCGACCTCGGCGGAGAAGGCCGGCGCGCACGGGCTGCTGGTGGTCACGCCGTACTACAACAAGCCGCCGCAGACCGGTCTGCTACGCCACTTCACGGCGGTGGCCGACGCCACCGGCCTGCCGGTGATGCTCTACGACATCCCGCACCGCTCCGGTGTGGCGATCGAGATCGAGACCCTGGTCCAGCTCGCCGAGCACGGTCGGATCGTCGCGGTCAAGGACGCCAAGGGCGACCTGACGGCGACGAGCTGGGTGACCAGCCGGGCGGAGCTGGCGTACTACAGCGGCGAGGACTCGCTCACCCTGCCCGCCCTGGCCGTCGGCTGCGTCGGCGTGGTGGGCACCTCCACGCACTTCACGGGCGCCGAGACCAAGCGGATGATCGAGGCGTTCGACACGGGGGACACGGGAACCGCACTGGCGCTGCACCGCCGCCTGCTACCGCTGTTCACCGGGATCTTCCGTACCCAGGGCGTGATCCTGGTCAAGGCCGGCCTGACGGTGCAGGGCCTGCCGGGCGGGCCGGTCCGACCACCGTTGGTGGACGCCACCGACGGCGAGATCGCCCAGCTGCGCGCTGACTGCGCGGCGGCGGGCCTGCCGCTCCCTGAATGATCAAACGATACGACGGACGTCGGGTGACGGCGTCGCAGAATGAGGTGAACGCGTGACCGAGGCGCACAACGAGGAGGCCCAACTTCCACCGCCGCTGCCGGAGGGCGGACTGCGGATCATTCCGCTCGGCGGGCTCGGCGCCATCGGCCGGAACATGACCGTCTTCGAGTACGACGGCAAGCTGCTGGTCGTCGACTGCGGCGTGCTCTTCCCGGACGTGGAACAGCCGGGTGTCGACCTGATCCTGCCGGACTTCGGACCGATCCTCGATCGGCTCGGCGACATCCAGGCGATCGTGCTGACGCACGGCCACGAGGATCACATCGGTGCGGTGCCCTACCTGCTCGCGCACAAGCCCGACATCCCGCTGGTCGGCTCGCAGTTCACCCTCGCGCTGGTGGAGGCGAAGCTGGCCGAGCGGCGCATCCAGCCGTACACGCTCACGGTGCGGGAGGGCGGTCGGGAGCGGCTGGGTCCGTTCGAGTGCGAGTTCTTCGCCGTGAACCACTCGATCCCCGACGCGCTCGCGGTGGCCATCCGGACCCCGGCCGGGCTGGTGCTGCACACCGGCGACTTCAAGATGGACCAGCTGCCGCTGGACGGTCGCATCACCGACCTGGCCGGCTTCGCCCGGCTCGGCGCGGAGGGCGTGGACCTGCTGCTGTCGGACTCGACGAACGCGGAGATCCCGGGCTTCGTCACGCCCGAGCGGGAGATCGGCCCGGTCCTCGACGCGATCTTCGCCAAGGCCCGGGGCCGGATCATCGTGGCCTCGTTCGCCTCCCACGTGCACCGGGTGCAGCAGGTCTTCGACTCGGCCGTCGAGCACGGTCGCAAGGTCGCCCTGATCGGCCGGTCGATGGTCCGCAACATGGGCATCGCCCGGGATCTCGGCCTGCTGAACATCCCGCCCGGCCTGGTCGTCGGTCTCGACGAGGCGACTTCGATGCCGCCCGAGCAGATCGTGCTGATGTCCACCGGTTCGCAGGGTGAGCCGATGAGCGCCCTGGGCCGGATGGCCAGCGGCGACCACCGGCACATCACCATCGCGCCCGGCGACACGGTGGTGCTCGCCTCGTCGCTGGTGCCGGGAAACGAGACCTCCGTCTACCGGGTGATCAACCGGCTGGCCCGCGCCGGTGCGGTGGTGGTGCACAAGGACGTGGCGAAGGTGCACGTCTCCGGGCACGCCCCGGCCGGGGAACTGCTCTACCTGCTCAACGTGGTTCGGCCCAGCAACCTGATGCCGGTGCACGGCGAGTGGCGGCACCTGCGGGCCCATGCCCGGCTGGGCATCGAGTCCGGCGTGGCGGCGGACCGGGTGGTGCTCTGCGAGGACGGCGACGTGGTCGACCTGGTGGAGGGGCGGGCCAGCCTGGTGGGCCGCGTCAAGAGCCGGTACGTCTACGTCGACGGCCTGGCCGTCGGCGACGTCAGCGAGTCACTGCTGACCGAGCGACGCATCCTCGGTGACGGTGGCTTCATCGCCGCCACCGTCGTGGTGGACTCGGTCACCGGCAAGGTGGTCGCCGGCCCGACCGTCTCGGCCAAGGGATTCTCCGAGGACCCGGCGGCGTTCAACGCGGTGATCCCGCTGGTGACCGAGGCGCTCAACCGGGCCGCCGCGGACGGGATCACCGACCCGCACCAGCTTCAGCAGATCGTCCGGCGCACCGTGGGTCGCTGGGTCAACGACGCCTACCGTCGTCGCCCGATGATCGTTCCTACCGTGGTCGAGGTCTGAACACCGGACGTACCGGACCGACTCCGGTGGGCCACCACACCCGGCGGGTGGTGGCCCATCGGCGTCAGTAGATCGGTTTGTCGCGTGCGAGTTCAACCGTTCGAGCGGTTTGCCCGTACTCCGAACCGGCAGGCGTGATCGCGCCGGCCGGGAGGAGCGTGGCGGATGGACCGCAGACGATTGACAGCCATCGGTGTCGTGGTGGCGGCCGTGGGCGCGGCGGCGGCAGTCGCCCTGCCGTCGTTCGCCGGTGACGGTGGCGCGCCGGTCGGCGTACCGACCAGCGGGGCGGAGGCGGGCGCCGATCCGGACGTGGTCGAGGCGATGCGTCGGGACCTGCGGCTGAACGACTCGCAGGTGGCTGCCCGACTGAAGACGGAACGTTGGGCCGCCGCGGTGGTCGACCAGCTCCGGACGGACCTCGGCGCGACCTACGGCGGGAGCTGGCTCAGCGCCGACGGCAGTGAACTCAACGTGGCGGTCGCCGACGCGGCCCAGGCGCAGCGGGTCCGGGCCGCCGGTGCGGTCCCGAAGGTGGTCGAGCGTGGGGTCGGCCAGCTCGACACCCTCAAGAGCCGGATGGACCGTACCGCCGCCCGGGCCCAGCAGGTCTCCGGCTGGTACGTCGACGTCGCCTCGAACAGCGTGGTGGTGCTCGCCGAGCCGGGCGCCGAGGCCGCCGGGTGGCGTTTCGTGGCCCGCGCCGGCGTGCCGCGAACCGCGGTGCGGATGGCCACCGAGGAGCAGCCGCGGCTCTTCGCCGACGTACGCGGCGGCGAGCCCTACTTCATCGGTAGCGGCCGTTGCTCGGTCGGCTTCGCGGTGGTCGGCGGCTTCGTCACCGCTGGCCACTGCGGGCGGGTCGGTGCCCGCACCACCGGTGCCGACCGGGCGCCGCAGGGCGTCTTCCGGGCCTCGTCGTTCCCCGGTGACGACTGGGCCTTCGTGCAGGTCAACAACAACACCAGGGTGCTGCCGGAGGTGACCGACTTCCGCGGCGGGGTGGCCCGGGTGGCCGGTTCGCAGGAGGTGCCGGTGGGCTCGTCGATCTGCCGCTCCGGCTCCACCACGGGCGTGCGGTGCGGCACGGTGCAGGCCCGTAACGCCACCGTCCGCTATCCGGAAGGGCTGGTGGGTGGCCTGGTGCGGACCAACGTCTGCGCCGAACCCGGTGACTCCGGCGGCTCGTGGATCTCGGGCAACCAGGCGCAGGGGGTTACCTCCGGCGGCTCCGGCGACTGCGTCCGCGGCGGCACCACCTTCTACCAGCCGGTCAACGAGATCCTCCAGCGCAACAACCTGACCCTGCTCACCACGCAGAACTTCCGCGCCCTGAGCAGCCGGCGCTGATCAGCCGATCCCGGTCGGGTGCGGTTGCGCGCCCGACCGGGCGGATCAGGGCAGGGCGGTGACCGCCGCCGCGTACGCCACGCCGGTGCGGATCGCCGCGTCGACGAGCACCGCGACCTGATCCGGGGCGACGCCGTACGCCAGGTCGGTGGTCACCTCGCCGGCCAGCACCAGTTCACCGTCGCCCGGATCGTGCGCGTACGCCTTGGGCAGCAGCCGGTCCCGGTTCCAGGCGTTGCAGAAGGCGTACGCCTCGGTGCGCCGGGTGGCCGCCAGCCGACGCCCGGCCACCACCCGGGTGTGCAGGATGTCCTGGCGCGCCCCGGCCCGCCGGAAGTGGATCACCGCGTCGCCCCAGCGTCCCAGCACCGTGCCGGCGGGGTCGACGGTGTAGTCGTCACCCCGCCGGTCCAGCGCTTCGGTGATCATGGACACGGTCAACGCGCCGATCTCGTCCACGGCCATTCCGGCGGTAGGACCGAGCGGCGCCGGCCGGCCGTCGGGTTCGTCCGGCCCGAACTCGTCGTCGGACTCGAACTCCTTCTCGGCGGGCAGCGGTACCGCCGGGGCGAGTGGCCGCTCGGCCAGCCAGGCCGCCATCCGACCGGACTGGTGCCCGGTGCCGTTGCGGGCGTCGAAGCTGCCGGCCAGCGTGGTCGCGACGGCGAGCAGTTCGGCGCCGAGCCGAGTCGCCGTGACCTCGACGGCCGGTCGCCCACCGTACGCCGGCCGGTGTACCGTCCGGCCGGCGTCCGCCTCGCCCGCCAGGCCGCAGACCAGCGCGGCCGCCGCGGCGAACTCCATCACGGACAGGTCCTCGTGTGGTTCGTTCAGTCGGGGCAGCTGCTCGACGACGATCTCCATCCCGCGGTCGAGGTACCCACCGAGTGCACAGAAGCGCAGGTGGGTGGCGAGGTGACCGAATCCGTCGGGCTCCCTCCGGTGTCGCCGGTACGCCCGCACGTGCGCGTGGGCCGCCTGCTCCGTGCGGCCGGCCCGTAGCCAGGGCAGCAGCGCCGCGGTCAGGGCCGCCTCGGGCTGGGCGGTGCAGCCGGCCGGCGCGTCGAGCAGCGGATCGAGCACGTCGAGCGCCGTCGTCCAGTCGCCCCAGCCGGCCAGCAGTTCCGCCTGTCGCACCGGCAGGCAGTCGGGGCAACCGGCGGCCGCATCGGATGCCCCGGCCCGCCACCGGGCCAGCCAGCGGCGGGCGGCGGGCTCGTCGCCCACGTGGTCGGCGATCCGGCACCTCAGCTGCGCCACCAGCGCCGGGTTCGCCTCGCCACCCGCGCTGGCGAGCCCTTCCAGCAGGCCGTACGCCTGGTCCAGGCCGATGCGAGGGGTGCCGAGCAGCGACTCGACGGCGTACCTCCGGTAGCGGCGCAGCGTGTCGTCGTCCGTCTCCGCCGCGCGCAGGCACCGTTGCACGGGCTCGAACAGCCGCCACCGCTCGCCGCCGCGCAGGTGCGTCTCGACCAGCTCGCACCAGGCGTCCAACGCCGTGTGCCGATCACCGGCCGCCTCGGCGAGGGCGGCGACCCGGGCCAACTCGGCGACGCGCAGTTCGCCGTCGGGCATGTCGCGGGAGTCGGCGAGGGCGTCGGCGATTCGCTGATCGGCGTGTACGCCGTCGGTCGGCGCGGCGGTGGCTCGCGTCCGGCCGCGGCTCCGGCGGGCGCCGGGGACCGGCCCCGTCACGGGTGCTCCGTCCCCGCCAGCCGGGCGACCTCGGCGGCCAGCCGGCAGCCGGCCGAGATTCCCGTGTCGAGCAGCCGGTCCAGCTGGTGCGGCGTGACGCCGCGTTCCAGGTCCGTGATGGCCTCGCCGCAGACCCGGGCCCGACCGGCGTCGTCGACGTGCACGAACGCCTTCGGCCAGAACCGGTCGCGGTTCCAGGTGTTGCAGAAGTCGTGCAGCCACGGCACGTCCTCGACGGAGAAGGCGTGGGCGGCGACCGTGCGTACCTGGAGCAGCTCCCCGGCGTCTCCGGCGCGGAGGAACCAGATGTGCCCCTGTGCCCACCGGCCCACGAGCGCGCCGTCGGCGTCGGCGGCCACGGTGTGACCGCGGTGGGTCAGCACGGCGGCGACGAGATCCCGCGTCAACGGCCGCAGCGTCGACGGATGACCCGCCAACGGGTCGCCGGCACGGTCCTCGAATTCCGGCGACCCCATCGGACACTCCCTCGCGAGGCGAATATCACGGCAGGCGGCGGGGACCGCGCTGCGACACGCGGAGCGACCAGGATGACCGGCCAATCACCCGGCCCGCCGTTACGGTGATGCTATGGCGGGCCGTACCCCTCAGGCGAGTCGGCGGCGCGGCGCGTCGCCGCGTGGCGGCACGAACAGCCGTGCCCGGCAGCCGGCCAAGAAGACCACCCGTACGCCGGCGCGCCGCCGCACCTCGACGAGGGGTCCGGGCCCTGCGGCGTACGTCGGTCGGGCCGTCCAGGCACTGTGGATGGGCCTGGCCCACGGGGTCGGCTGGGTGGTCCGCGCCGCCGGCCGGCAGGCCGCCTCGGCCCGCGACCTCGACCCGGAGCACCGCCGCGACGGCGCCGGCCTGCTGCTCATCGGTCTCGCCCTGCTCGGTGCGGGTGCCATCTGGTTCTCCGCGGCCGGCCCGGTCGGTGCCCGACTGGCCGACACCGTGCGGCTCTTCCTCGGGGCGATCTCCATCGTGGTGCCGGTCCTGCTGGGCATCGGTGCGTGGCGGCTGATGCGGCAGCCCGGCGATCCCGAGCACCGGGGGCGCGGGCTGGTCGGTTGGGGTTCCATGCTGGTCTCCACCGCGGCCCTGCTGCACATCGGCCAGCAGCCGGCCGGCCCGGGGGAGCGGGACTTCGCCGGTGGCCTGATCGGCGCGGGCGTGGGCAGCGTGCTGGAGCGGGCGGTCACCGCCTGGGTGGCGGTGCCGCTGCTGGTCCTGTTGCTGGTGTTCGGGTTGCTGGTGGTCACCGCGACTCCGATCAACAAGATTCCCGAGCGGCTCGGTCTGCTGGCCGGCGGAGTGATCGGGCAGGACGAGGCGGAGCCGGCGGAGGCCGCCGCGACGCCGAGCCGGCGGCGCCCCACCAAGCGGGTGCCCCCGCCGGTCGACCCGGACGAGTTCGACGACCTGGACGGCGCGGACCTGCAGGAGACCATGGTCCTGCCGCGCAAGGCACCGTCGCGGGTGCCGGCCAGCCGCAAGCCCGCCGAGCCGCCGGAGCACTCGCCCGCGCCGACCCGGGCCGAGCAGCTCGCGCTTACCGGTCTGGCCGGCGACTACACGCTGCCCCCGTCGAACATGCTCGGCAGCGGGGCCGCCCCGAAGACCCGCAGCAAGGCCAACGACGAGGTGATCGCCGCGCTCACCGGCGTCTTCGACCAGTTCGACGTCGACGCGGCGGTCACCGGCTTCACCCGGGGGCCCACGGTGACCCGCTACGAGGTCGAGCTGGGCCACGGGGTGAAGGTCGAGCGGATCACCCAGCTCTCCCGCAACATCGCGTACGCGGTGAAGTCGCCCGACGTACGTATCCTGAGCCCGATCCCGGGCAAGAGCGCGGTGGGTGTGGAGATCCCGAACACCGACCCGGAGAACGTGGCGCTGGGTGACGTGCTGCGTTCGCGCGCCGCCACCAGCGACCACCATCCGATGGTGGTCGCCCTCGGCAAGGACATCGAGGGTGGCTACGTGGTGGCCAACCTGGCCAAGATGCCGCACATCCTGATCGCGGGAGCCACCGGCGCCGGCAAGTCGAGCTGCCTCAACTCGCTGCTCATGTCCATTCTGACCCGGGCGACGCCGGACGAGGTGCGGCTGCTGCTGATCGACCCGAAGCGGGTCGAGATGACCGGCTACGAGGGCATCCCGCACCTGGTCACCCCGATCGTGACCAACGCCAAGAAGGCGGCCGACTCGCTGGAGTGGGTCGTCCGTGAGATGGACATGCGCTACGACGACCTCGCCGCGAACGGGGTCCGGCACATCGACGACTTCAACCGGAAGGTCCGCAACGGCGAGATCAAGGCACCGCCGGGCAGCGAGCGCGAGATGCGCCCGTACCCGTACCTGCTGGTGATCGTGGACGAGTTGGCCGACCTGATGATGGTCGCTCCCCGCGACGTCGAGGACTCGATCGTGCGGATCACCCAGCTCGCCCGGGCCGCCGGCATCCACCTGGTGCTCGCCACCCAACGGCCCTCGGTCGACGTGGTGACCGGCCTGATCAAGGCCAACGTGCCGTCCCGGCTGGCGTTCGCCACCTCGTCGCTGGCCGACTCCCGGGTCATCCTCGACCAGCCGGGCGCGGAGAAGCTGCTCGGCCGGGGCGACGGGCTGTTCCTGCCGATGGGCGCCTCGAAGCCGGTGCGGATCCAGGGTGCCTGGGTCACCGAGCGCGAGATCAACGATGTGGTCAAGTTCTGCAAGGACCAGCGGGAGCCGGAGTTCCGCCCGGACGTGCTGACCCCCGCGCAGGACAGCAAGAAGAAGATCGACGAGGACATCGGCGATGACCTCGACCTGCTGGTGCAGGCGGTCGAACTGGTGGTCACCTCGCAGTTCGGCTCGACCTCGATGCTGCAACGCAAGTTGCGGGTCGGCTTCGCGAAGGCGGGCCGGCTGATGGACCTGATGGAGACCCGGGGCGTGGTCGGCCCGTCGGAGGGCTCCAAGGCGCGTGACGTGCTGGTCAAGCCGGATGAGCTGGAGGAGGTGCTGGAGGGTCTGCGCGGTGGCGATGGCTGAGCCGACGGGACTGGCCGACGAGCTGTTCCCGATCATCACGGCCGCCGACCTGGACGCCGCACTGCGCTTCTACGAGGGGCTGCTGGGCGGCCGGGTCGAGTACCGCTTCCCGGAGACCGGGGAACCCGCGTACGTCTCGCTGCGCTTCGGTGACGGTCAGCTGGGCATCGGCCGGCAGGAGGCCGGCGAGCAGCCCGCCGGCCCGGCAACCCTCTGGCCGTTTCGTCACCCCAGCTCACGAGCTATTGCGTGGGTTGACGCAGAGCAAAGGAGCGGAGCGGTAAGGGTGGGGTGCGCGGCTGACGCTACGGATTGTGTGTCCGGCGGGCAGGTAGCTGTGCGTATCCGTGCTCGGTCGCTCCACGGGGGGTGGAGCCGCCACGTGCGGACGAGGGACGCAACGGGCCGTCGTGCGGGTGGGACAGGCGATGGCGACGGCCCGCCGCTGAGTGCGGCGGGCCGTCGAGGAGCCGGGGTCAGAGTGCGCTGAGGACCAGCATGCTCAGCACCATGGCGACCACGTTGGCCGCGGCGGCGTACCAGCCGAGCGGCTTGTCACCGAGCACCGCGCCGACGACGCCGAGGACCAGCCCGATGACTCCGAAGAGGATCGGGTTGAGCAGCAGCGCGAGTACCGCGCAGACGAAACCCACGATGGTGCAGATGCGGGCGGCGCTGGTCGAGCGGACGGTGCTGGTGGCCATGTCTTCCTCCAGGGGTGAGTCTCATGTCTGCCGTCCGGTCTCTACCCACTACGGACGTTCGTCACGCATCCAAGGCGGTCAGTGAAACAGCTTGAGACCGATCACGCCGGCCACCACCAGCAGCAGACTGAGCAGGCGGGGCAGATTGGCCGGTTCGCCGAGCGCCACCATGCCGACGACGGCGGTGCCGACCGCGCCGATGCCGACCCACACCGCGTAGCCGGTGCCGACCGGAATCTCCCGCAGCGCGTACGCCAGCCCGGCCATGCTCAACACCAGCGTGACCGCGAAGACCGCAGAGGCGACAGGTCGGGTGAATCCGGCGGAGCGGTCCAGGGCGATGGCCCAGGCCGTTTCGAGCAGTCCGGAGAGCACCAGCACGAGCCAGGCCATCAGGTCACCTCTTCGGCAGTGGCCCGGCCGCCGGGGCCGGGACGAGTCGGTTCCGTCATCCGGGGCGTCTTGGCCTGACCGGGTACGCCCACGACTCGTCCGGGGCGGCCACGCTGACCGCCGAAACCGACCGTAGCACCGCTCGACGGCGGTGCGGGTGAGACGGATCACCTCGGATGGACCTCAAGCCCGCTTCAAGCTGCACCATGGACGCGTGACCGTGCTCATCTCCGATCCGGAGGTCGCCGCCGCGCTGGACGCGGCGACCTCGGTCGACGCGATGCGTCAGGCCCTGCTCGCCGCGTACGACGGGCGGCTCGTCGCCCCGCCTCGGGCCGCCGCGTCGCTGGGCGCCGGCCGGATGGTGCTCACCGCCGGCCACCTTGAGGGGCAGTGGTACGGGTACCGGGCGTACGACACGTTCGGGCACCCGGAGTCCGAGCAGGTGGTGGTGCTGCACGACGGGCGGACCGGCGCGGTGCGGGCCGTGGCCGTGGGGGAGGAACTCGGCTCGCGGCGCACCGGCGCGCTGGGCGGGGTGGCGGTGGACGCGTTGGCCCGCGCGGACGCGGCCACCGTCGGCGTGATCGGCGCCGGTGGGCAGGCGTGGACCCAGGTCTGGGCCAGCGCCGCCGTGCGCCGTCTGGACGAGGTGATCGTGCACAGCCGCTCGGCCGCGCGTCGGGAGGCGTTCGCCGCCCGGGTGCGGGCCGAACTCGGCATCGCGGCCCGCGCCGTGGACACCGCCCGGGAGGCGGTACGCGACCGGGACGTGGTGGTGCTGGCCACCACCAGCCCGACTCCGGTGCTCAGCGCCGCCGACCTGCGCCCTGGAACACACGTCAACGCGGTCGGCTTCAAGCAGCTGGACCGCGCGGAGTTCGGCACCGACCTGCTCGACGCCGCCACCGTGCTGGCCAGCGACTCGGTGGCCCAGGCGCGGTCGTACGCCCCGCCGATGCTCGCCGCGCTGCCGCCGTACGCCTCCCGGTTGCGCGACCTGGGCGCGGTGCTGGCCGGCACGGCACCCGGCCGCACCGGCGCGGACCAGATCTCGGTCTTCTGCTCGGTCGGTCTGGCCGGCACCGAGGTCTTCCTGCTCGACCGCGTGGTCCGGATCCTCGCCACGGCGGTCTGAGTCGCACCGGCGTCGACCGCCGTCGCCGGTGCGGGCACCGTCGCCCGGTACCCTCGGATGGTGTCTGCCACCTCCTCGCCTTCGCCCGACGGCCGCCGGGTCGCCCTGCTGACCCTGGGCTGTGCCCGCAACGAGGTCGACTCGGAGGAGCTGGCCGCCCGCCTGCACGCCGACGGCTGGCAGGTGACCACCGACGGCGAGGGTGCCGACGTGGTGGTCGTCAACACCTGCGGGTTCGTGGAGAAGGCCAAGCAGGATTCGATCCAGACGCTGCTGGCCGCCGCCGACACGGGGGCGAAGGTGGTGGCCGCCGGCTGCATGGCCGAGCGGTACGGACGGGAACTGGCCGACAGCCTTCCCGAGGCCCAGGCGGTGCTCAGCTTCGACGACTACCCCGACATCGCCGCCCGGCTGGACGCGGTGGTGGCCGGCCGGGAGGTCGCCGCGCACACGCCGCGTGACCGGCGCGAGCTGCTGCCGCTGACCCCGGTCGCCCGGCGCGACAGCGCGGTCTCCCTGCCCGGGCACGGTCGCGGCACCGACGTCGACGAGCACACCCCGGCACACCTGCGTACGGTGCTGCGTCGGCGGTTGGACAGCGGCCCGGTGGCCTCGCTCAAGCTGGCCAGTGGCTGCGACCGGCGCTGTGCGTTCTGCGCCATCCCCGCCTTCCGGGGCGCCTTCGTCTCCCGTACCCCCGACGAGCTGCTCGCCGAGGCCGAGTGGCTGGCCAAGAGCGGCGTCCGGGAACTCGTACTGGTCAGCGAGAATTCGACCTCCTACGGCAAGGACCTGGGCGACCCGCGCGCGCTGGAGAAGCTGCTGCCGCAGCTCGCCGCCGTCGAGGGCATCGTCCGGGTCCGGGCCAGCTACCTCCAGCCGGCCGAGACCCGGCCCGGGCTGATCGAGGCGATCGCCGGCACACCGGGGGTGGCCCCCTACTTCGATCTGTCGTTCCAGCATTCCAGCGAGCCGGTGCTGCGCCGGATGCGTCGTTTCGGCTCCACCGACCGGTTCCTGGACCTGCTCGCCGCCGCCCGGCAACTCGCGCCGGAGGCCGGGGCGCGCAGCAACTTCATCGTCGGGTTCCCCGGCGAGACCCGGGGCGACGTCGACGAACTGGTGCGATTCCTCACCGAGGCCCGGCTCGACGCGATCGGCGTCTTCGACTACAGCGACGAGGACGGCACGGAGGCCGCCGGGCTGTCGGGCAAGGTCTCCGCCGCGACCATCAAACGCCGGTACGACAGGCTCAGCGCGCTCGCCGACGAGCTGTGTTCGCAGCGGGCCGAGGACCGCCTCGGCTCGACGGTGGAGGTGCTCGTCGACTCGGTGGACGGTGGGGTCGTCGAGGGACGGGCGGCGCACCAGGCGCCGGAGGTGGACGGGTCGACCACCCTGGTCGCCCCCGACGGCGGTGGCGTCGACCTGGCCACGCTGCGCCCCGGCGACCTGGTCCGGGCCACGGTGACCGGAACCGAGGGCGTCGACCTGCTCGCCGTGCCGGATGAGATGATCTCCGCCGCGTCCGGCGCGGCGCGGTGACGGTGGGCTGGGACGAGGCGGAGGAGGCACGAGGTGCGGTGCCGGGTGCGTCACCCGAGCGGGGTGGTTCGATGACCGGGGCGACGGACTCGCCTCCGGTGCCGGTGGTGGCCCGGGTACCCGTGGTCAACGCCGCCAACGCCCTGACCGCGCTGCGGCTGATGCTGGTACCGGTCTTCGCCGTCTCGGTGGTGGTGTCCGGCATGACCCACGCCGGATGGCAGGCCATCGCCTGCGTGATCTTCGCCGTGGCCTCGGTGACGGATCTGGTGGACGGGTGGATCGCCCGCAGGTTCGCGCTGGTCACCGCCGTGGGGAAGGTGGCCGACCCGATCGCCGACAAGGCGCTCACCGGTGCCGCCCTGCTGCTGCTGTCCTGGTACGACCGGCTGCCCTGGTGGGTGACGGCGGTCATCCTGGCCCGGGAGCTGGGAATCACCGCCCTGAGGTTCTGGGTGATCCGGCGTGGCGTGATCGCCGCCAGTCGGGGCGGAAAGATCAAGACCGCGCTTCAGGTGCTGGCCATCACCTGGTATCTGTGGCCGATGCCGGCCGCTCTCACCCCGGTCGGGCCCTGGATCATGGGCGCGGCGGTCGCGGTCACCCTCGTCACCGGGCTGGACTACATCGCCCAGGCCACCCGGCTGCGACGCGCCAAGGGATGAGCTGCGCCACGGCGTTGCGACGGGTAGACCGCGCCGGCGCCGGGAAGGATGCAGATCATGGGTGTACGCGAGGGTGAGGGTTCGATGGGCGCCGCAGCGGCCGGTGTGGTGCACCGGCTCGCCGATCGGCGGGAGACGTTCGCCACCGTCGAGTCGCTGACCGGAGGTCTGTTGGCCGCCACGGTCGTGGAGATCGCCGGGGCGAGCGCCGTCTACCGGGGTGGACTGGTGGTCTACGCCACCGACTTGAAGCAACGGCTGGCCGACGTGCCGGCGGACCTGCTGGCCGAACGCGGCCCGGTCGATCCCGACGTGGCGACGGCACTCGCCGAGGGTGGGCGGCGACGCTGCGGCGCCGACTGGGGTCTGGCCACCACCGGGGTGGCCGGGCCGGAACCGCAGGGTGGCAAGCCCGTCGGTCTGGTCTTCGTCGCGGTCGCCGGACCGGGCGGCACCGAGGTGCGGGAACTGCGTCTCGACGGTGGGCGCGACCAGGTCCGGGGAGCCGCCGTCACCGAGGCCCTGCGCCTGCTGGCTGACCGGATCGACGCCCCGTACCCGGCCTGACCGCGCCGCCGCCGATTCCCGAGGCCGCCGACCGTGGCTCCAAATGCCGTCGGCCCGGCCGGGTCGGACGCCTGCGCCGCCCCGGACCCACCCGGCGGTGAGCGGCGGCCGTGGGATGACCGGGCGGGGCGGGATGTCGCGGCGGCGCACAGCGGGTACGGTTGCGGGAAAGCTCCGACAGCCGGTGCTCCCGCAGGCCGGTCGGCCGGGCGAACTGTGTCCCTCAGGGGAGGTGCGATGGTCCTGCTACGCCGGGTGATCGGTGACGCACTACGGGCGCGCCGGCAGGGGCAGCACCGCACGCTGCGCGAGGTCTCGTCCGCAGCCAACGTCAGCCTGGGCTACCTCTCCGAGATCGAACGCGGCCAGAAGGAACCGTCGAGCGAACTGCTCGCGGCGATCTGCGACGCGCTGGGTGCCCGCCTCTCCGAGCTGCTGCGCGAGGTCAGCGACACGGTCGCGCTCGCCGAACAGATGCCGGGCGTGCTGGTGCCGGTGCAGGACGAGCCGACCGAGTCGACGCCGGTCGCCGCCGCGCCGGTGCACAAGGCCACCGGCCGGGGCGTACGTCAGGTCACCTCGGACGGCAACGTCGCTGTCTCGGTGCGCCAGGATTCTCCGCTCAAGGCCACGCTGCGCAGTGCCCGGGTCCGGCCCGCGGACCGCAGTGACCGGGACGTGGTCTGCGCCGCCTGAGCCTCGTGGCCGATGGTCGCGGTAGCTTGCGCCGCGTAGGGTTGATCGCGGACGTCCCCTTCCGCCGGTACGGATGCCGTGTTGGCGCCCGGCTGGGACGATGGAGCCACCATCGCCGGTAGCCGAGCCGGTTGCCCGGGGGTGGGGCAGGCGCAGCGACGTGACTGAGGGGATAGCGCGGAGATGGCGAACCCGTTCGTCAAGGGGTGGAAGTACCTGATGGCGCTCTTCGGCGCCCGCATCGACGAGCACGCCGACCCGAAGGTGCAGCTCCAGCAGGCCATCGACGAGGCGCACCGGCAGCACCAGGCGCTCGTCCAGCAGGCCGCCGCGGTGATCGGCAACCAGCGGCAGTTGGAGATGAAGCTGTCCCGGCAGATGTCCGACGTCGAGCGGTTGCAGGCCAACGCCCGCCAGGCGCTGGTCCTGGCCGACCAGGCGCGGGCCAAGGGTGACGAGGCGGAGGCCGGGCGGTACGAGCAGTCCGCGCAGACCCTGGCCACCCAGCTGGTCAATGCCGAACAGTCCGCGGAGGACCTCAAGACCCTGCACGATCAGGCGTTGGCCGCCGCCGGGCAGGCCCGCCGGGCGGTGGAGAACAATTCCATGATTCTCCAGCAGAAGCTCGCCGAGCGCGCCAAGCTGCTCAGCCAGCTGGAGCAGGCCAAGATGCAGGAGAGCGTCGCCGCCTCGCTGGAGTCCATGTCGGCGCTCACCGCCCCCGGCAGCACGCCCACCCTCGACGAGGTGCGCGAGCGCATCGAACGCCGGTACGCCAACGCCATGGGCCGCGCCGAGCTGGCCAGCAACTCGACCGAGGGCCGGATGCTGGAGATCCAGCAGGCGACGTTGGATTCGGCGGGCTCCGCCCGACTCGACCAGATCCGGGCCAGCATGGCCGGTGAGCAGCTCGGCGCGGGCGCCGACCGCGGCACCGGCGAGGAGCAGCCGGCCAGCGCGGACCCGGGGGTGGCCCGGCTCGACGAGATCCGCGCCAGCATGAGCCGCGAACGCGGCACCGGCGACACCACGGCCGCCGGCTGAGCGGAGAGTCGGACGATCGAGGAGGCGACGGTGGCAGCGGACGAGCGCACCCGGTATTTCCGCCGGCTTCGCCGGCTGCGCGGCTCCGCCCGCCGGTGGAGCGTCCTGGCCGGTGGGCTCGGTGGCGCGGCGGCGGTGCTGACCCCGTACGCCGGGATCGGTCTGGCCGACGCGGCGTGGGCCGCCACCGCGGGCGCGGCCACCGCACTGGCCGCCTGGCGCTGGGTGGACCTGCGTGCCCTCGCCGCCCAACCCGCTCCACCACCGCTGGACCCGGCCCAGGCGGCCGCCCGCAACCGCGCCCGCCTGGTCGCCGCCGTGGAACGACTTCCCGCCGGTGCCGGCGTGCTGGCCGAGGTACGTCGGGTCCGCTCCCGCACCGCGCTGCGCGGCACCGCCGCCGCCCGGCCGTGGGAGCGCCTCGACCGGGCCGCCGCGACTATGGCGGCCATGGCGGGCCGGCTGACCGGCCTCGCCGAACCGGCCGTCGCCGAAGCCTCCGCCGCCGAACAGTCCCTGCGCGAGCTGGCCAACCGGGTCGCCAGCGTGGAACGCGCCGCCCGTCTCGCCCCGGCCGACGCGAAGCCGCCGCTGGCCGAGGCGCACCGGGCGCTCACCGGCCAGTTGGAGACGGGCGTGACAGCGTACGAGCGGCTGGTCGCCGCCGCCGCCGGCTACCTCGCCGAGGAGTACCGCCCCGAGACCGAGCACCCGGCAGCCGCCCGGCTGACCGAAGCGACCGACCTGTTGCACGGGTTCGCCAGCGCGCTTTCCGAGCTACGTGCCGTGGGTCGCCCCGTCCGCCCCTGAGACATTCCGACCGGGGCAGGGCGCGTCCCCGCTTGCGCCACCGTGGAGCCTGGGCCCGGTGTGATCCAATTGCGGATGTGAATCGACAGCGTGTTCTTGCCGTTCTGCTGCTGCTGATCGCGTTCCTGGCGCTTGTCGCCTCGCGTACCTTCCCGTTCACGGACGATCTCTCGGGCCTGGCCGAGTTCGCGATCGCCCTCGGCGGCGCGGCGTGCGGGCTGGCCGGCGTGTGGCTGTGGCTGCGCCCGGCACCGGCGGGCGAAGCGCCGTCGACCACCGACGAAGCAGAGAACCCCTGACCGCAGCGCGCGGCGTGCACTCACTCCGGGGTGGTGACCGGGATGGGGCCGGTGTACGGGGAGGCGCCGACCACGTTGAACGAGCGCACCCGGTAGTGGTAGGTCACGCCCCGGGTCAGGCCGGTGTTGGTGAAGCCGCGACCGGTCACGGTGAAGGTGGCCAGTTCCCGGGTGAACGCCGGGTCCAGGGCCCGTTCCACGGTGAAGCCGGCGCCCTGCCCGGCGGGGGTGCTGGCCGACCAGCCGAGCACCACGGTCGCGGTGTCCGGGCCGGGAGCGGTGGTGGCCACGCTGACCGAGGTCGGCGTGCCGGGCGCGGGTGGAGTGGTCACCGCCGCCAGGGTGGACCAGGGGGAGGCGGCGCCCAGGTAGGTGGTGCGTACCCGGTAGTAGTAGGTGGTGTCGGGCGCGACCGCCGGGTCCAGGTGACTGTCGCCGACACCTATCGCGGTGGTGCCGGGTCCACTGGTGAAGGTCGGGTTGGTGGCGCGTTGCACGTCGATGCCGGTGGCGAAGGAATTGTTGGCCCAGCGCAGCGCCACCCGCAGCGGTGCGGCCGGTGGAACGGTCGCGGTCAGCTTGGCCGGCGCGGTGAGCTGTACCGACGCGGGAACACTGTTCGACCAGGTGGAGCAGCTGGCCGCGTTCTCGGCGCGGATCCGGTAGTGGTAGGTGACGCCCGGGGTGACGGTGGCGTCGGTGTACCGGGTCGCGGTGGCCGCGACGGTGATGGAGGTCAGCCCGTTGGTGAAGGTCGCGTCGGTGGCCCGGTGCAGCAGATGGCAGGTGGCCGGAGGTCGGCTGCCGTTGCCGGTCCAGGCGAGGGTGATCGCCGGCAGCGCGGTGGCCGAGCCCGGGGCCGGCGCGGCGGTGAGCCCGGTCGGTGCCCGGGGCGAGACCCGGACCACGAGCGGGCGGCTCATGCCCAGATCGCGATGGCCGGCCGCCGCGCTGCCCCAGTGGTACTCCCAGCCGAGGTTCACCAGCTGGTTGACCACAGCCGCGGGTCGACCGTCCACGGGACTGACCGGGGTGGAGTCGAGCCGGGTGCCGGCCGGTCGGCTCGGATCGAGCAGCCGTACGCTGTCGCCGATCTTGAACGGTAGGGGCGGTGCCTCGGGGCGCAGCGCGAGCAGCACGTCCTCGCCGGGATCGACGCGCACCACCTGCTTCCAGCCGAGTTCGCCGGGGTGCGGTGGCCGGATCCTGCCGTCGCGGCCGACCCGGCCGATCACCTGCACGTCCAGGCCGTCGAACCGCACCGGATGGCTCTGCCGTCCGCAGCCGCGTACCCGCCAGAGCTGACTGCCGTCAGCCGGTGTGCCGACCGCCAGGGCCGGGTCGCTGGCGTACACCACCTCGGTCGCCGGGTCGGTGGGACCGAGCGGCAGGGTCGCCGCGCCGCGCGGTCCGTCGTGCGGGTGGGCCACGCCGAGGCGGCCGGCGAGCCTGCCGTACTCGGGTTCGAAGACCTGGCACACGGATCTCACGGTCAGCGGCAGGCGCACCGGTGTCCCGCCGGGCGGGGTGAACTCGACGGTGCTGGCGTGGACCGGAATCCGCGTCGCCGTACTCGTGGTGCCGAAGCAGGGGTCGTAGGCCGGTTGCGGCACGACCGGGGGGCGCTGGCTGGCCGCGTACGCGGCGGGCAGACGCTCCCGCAGCCGGTCGAGGTCGTACGGCGGGGCCGGAGTGCCCGTCACCCGCAGCTGCAACAGGGTACGGGTGTTCGGACCGTACCCGGGCACGGTCGGCGGCGCACCGCCCTCGGCGGTCCGGTCGGTGCCGCCGGTGTGGTGGTCGTAGCGGGGGTCGAAGCAGGGCAGCGGGACGGGGCAGTCGTTGTAGAGGATCAGGATGGTGCCGGGGTCGACGGCGGCGAAGTCCACCAGCACGTCGGCCCGCTCGCCGGGGGCGAGCAGCAGCGCGTGGCCGTCGACGTTGAGCACGGTCGGGTCGCGTCGGTCGTGGCGGAAACCGATCGGTCGGTTCGGCACGACCACGGGTGCCGGCAGCAGGCCGCCCTCGTTGCCGATCCGGATCATCTCCGGGCCGGCCGCCGTCGGGTCCGGCACGCCGCCGGGCCGCCCGTCGGTGGGCCAGCCCGCCGGCCGGCCCGGGGCGCGCACCGCGTCGACCATCGGCACCTCACCGGCGGCGGCGTCGGCGAGGCGTCCGTCCGGCGTCCACATCGGCGTGTCCGAGGCGGCCCGGTACAGCTGCAGATTGAGCCAGCGGTCGGTGCAGGCGTTGAGGATGCGCCACCGGTGGACCGTCGGCCGCACCTCCAGGTACGGGTACGCGGCACCGTTCACCAGGACCGTGTCGCCGTAGCCGGCGGGCACCGCGCTCGGCTGCGGCACGCCCGGGGTCTCCGGCGGCTCGTCCGGCTCGGTGACCGGGTCGTGATGCGGGTTGGGCACGGTGGCGGCGGAGGCGTCGGGGCCGGCGTGGGCGGTACGCGACCAGGGCCCGTAGTCCCAACGGCCGGTCGGGTTGATCCCGTCGCGCCGGTACGGGTTCTGGCGGACCTGGTAGACGTGCGGGTGCCAGAGGGCACCTCGGGAACCCCACCGGTCCCGATCCCAGGTCGGGTCCTGGGCGGCGAGCTGGGCGTCGTCCGGCACGAACGTCTTGTCCTCGAAGACCAGCGGCAACTGCTCGGACGGCAGCGTCCCGTCGGCGATCAACCGCTCCTGCGCGTCGTCGGTGAGCAGGTAGAGCGCGAGCTGGCCGGAGTAGCCGGTCAGCCGGGAGAGCCCGACGGTGTTGTCGTGGAACCAGAGCAGCCGGCCGCTCTGGTCGTTCGGGTAGTAGCGGGTGGTCGCACCCTGCCCCGGATGGGGCATGTCCGGCACGTGGGCCAGGCCGGGACCGGTGGGATAGGGGGTGATCTCGCCCGCCGGAGTGATCCACTGCCAGGGGCCGCCGGCGCTGATCCAGCCGGTGAGCGCGCCACAGAGATGCGGCACCGCCCGGTTCTGCGGGTAGGGTGCCGGCCCGTCGAGAGGCCCCCGGGCGGCACCGGGCACGGTCGGGTCGACCGGTAGGAAGAGATCCCCGGTGGGCAGTTGGTTGATGAACTTGACGCGTACCGGCCGGCCGCGTCGGGCGAGCACGACCGGACCGAGGTGCCAGGGTCGCCGTGGCGGGGCGACCGTGTTGTGCCCGTCCGGGTTGGTACCCAGGTTCAGCTGGCGGTAGCCGCGCAGCCGGGTCGCCGGCAGGTCCCGGTGCAGCCGTTGGGTGTATTCCTGGAGCCCGATCTCGTAGTAGTCGCAACCGGGATAGGTGATCGTGTCGGGCACGGCGACCGGCAGGTGGGCACCGTGCGGGGTACGTCCCAGCGGGCCGAGGCCGGGCAGCGGGTCGACGAACTTGCGCAACCCGGTGCCGGGCACCGGCTGCCCGTTCTCGCCGAGCGTGGGCAGTGGGCTGTAGGCGTGGTTCGGCACGGCGCCGAAACAGCGGGGGGCCGCCGCCGGGTCCAGGCTCGCCGACCCCGGCCGCGACGGGGCCGTTGCCGGATGCGGCTGGCCGGGCACCGGTGGTTTCCGCGTCGCCGCGCCCGTGTCGTCGGAACTCCCGGTGCCGGCGGTACCCGCCGTCGGGACCTCGCGGTCGGGACCGGGGTGCGTGCCGTTCTCCGTGTCCGGGGCGGTCCGGGTGCCCGGTACGGCGCCCGGTGTGCCGGGCTGGTCGGTGCGGGCGACGCGGTCCAGCCAGCTCGACCGGAGTCTGCGGAACACGGCCATGGCTCTCCCGGTGATCGAGGCGCGCCGGCCACCACCCCGACGTGGCGGCCCGGACGCGCGTGCTGACGTTCCGTGAGCCCTCAACCGCAGCATGCGACGTGTGGTGGCCGGTTAGGAAGTCCCCTTTCGTGCCAATCTGCCGAGCTGCCGGCGTGTCGAGGTCGCCACTCCGCGCCGCTGGGTGGCCGGCCGACCACCGCCTCCGACCTGCCCAGACCACCGCGTGGAAGATGCGCGGTGCCGGCTCGGGCCGGCGCGTGGAAGATGCGTGGTACCCGGCTCAGGCCGGCGTGCCGGGTTGGCAGGTGGGACACCAGTAGGTGACCCGGTCGCCCAGTTCCTCCTTGCGGATGGCGGTGCCGCAGCGTCGGCACGGCTGCGCCCGGCGGCCGTACACGTAGCTGGTCCGGCCGCGCCCCAGCGCGCCGGTGGTGCTCTGCGTCCAGCGACCCCGGTTCGCGGCCAGCAACTTCTGCGCCAGGGTCACCAGACCGGTGAGGTCGGGCACGTCCCGCACGGGGGTACGCGGGTGCACCCCGCGCAGGAACAGCACCTCGCACTTGTAGAGGTTGCCGACGCCGGCCAGGATGCGCTGGTCGAGCAGGGCCACACCGACCGGGGTGTCCGGGTGGCCGGCGAGCCGACGGGCGGCCTCGGTGGGATCCCAGTCGGCGCCGAGCAGGTCGGGGCCGAGGTGACCGACGAGGCGGTGCTCGTCGGCGGTGGGCACCAGGGCCACCTCGTGCAGGTGGTAGCCGACGGCGGTCGCGGCCGGGGCACGCAGCACCACCCGGATCAGGTGCGCCGGCCGGGCGGTCCACCGCTCCCCGGGCGCGTAGGCCCGCCAGGTGCCGTCCATCCGCAGGTGCGAGTGCAGCGTCCAGCGCGACTCACCGGCGCGGGCCGGGGCGTCCAGCCGGAGCAGCAGGTGTTTCCCCCGGCTGGCGCTGTCGCGTACCGACCATCCGGCGAGGTCGGTCGTGGCGAGCGAGGGCACCCGAAAGTCGCTGCCGGTCAGCCGCGCGCCGACCAGCGCGCGTTCCAGGACGCGGGCGGTGTTCCAGACGGTGTCACCTTCGGGCACGGCACCATTCTCCCTCACCCGAGCGCAATTCACATGTATCGCTATTTGTATGACGCTTCTGTTCGATCTACGGATATAGGCACTATCGGGGAGTTCTGAGGAGAATGCCGATGAATCATCCCCGCAACGCCCTTCTGGCCGCCCTGCTGGCCACTGCCCTCGCCATCGCCCTCCAGCCACCCGCCGCCTCCTCGGCCGGTCGGGCCGACCGGTGGACCGCCGAGTTGTCGGTCGTCGACGCCGACGACGTCAACGTGCGACATACCCGTACCGGCCTGCGACTGGCCGACGCCCGGCCACCCGGCGTGCCCGCCCGACGGAGCGCCGTCGCCGAGGGCATGCTGGTGGCCGTACCGCGTACCCTCAGTCGCCCGGCCACCCGGATCCGCGCCCAGGTCACCATCGTCGCCCGGCCCGGCGCCACCGCGACCGTGCAGGTGCGCGGCTGGCGGGCCGCCGGCTGGACCGAATGGCGCGACGCGGCGCCCGCGGCCGTCTTCGACCGGCCGGTCCGCCGGGTGCAGGCTCGGGTGGTGTTGACCGGCAGCCCCTCCGGTGCCAGCACCGAGGTCCGTGCCGTCCGGCTCACCGCCGACACCGTCGCCGCCGCCACCGCGGCCACCCCCGGTCTGACCTACCGGGTGTACGCGACCCGGATCGGACTGGTGGGCGAGTTGACAGCGAACGGGCACACGGTCCGCGCGCGGGACCATTTCGTCGCGTTGCCGTCGCGCCGGGGGCTGTCCCCGCGCAACACCGGCGACTACACCGTCCGGGTCTGCACCGTCACCGGTAGCCGCTGCGAATACGCCCCGGTCTGGGACGTCGGTCCGTGGAACACCCGCGACGACTACTGGAACCTCAGCGCGGTGCGGGAGAACTGGAAGGCACTGCCGCAGGGCCGGCCGCAGGCGCAGGCCGCGTACCAGGACGGCTACAACGGCGGGCGGGACCAGTTCGGCCGGGTGGTGCTCAACCCGGCCGGCATCGACCTCGCCGACGGGACGTTCTGGGACGGGTTGCAACTGTCCACGAACGCCTGGGTCGACGTGGCGTACCTGTGGACCGGCACCGGCCCGCGAGGGGTGGTCGGTGACGGGCCGTTGACCGTGCGCTCCGGCCCGAGCACCGGCTACCAGTCCCGTGGCCTGGCCGCCCAGTACGCCAACGTGCCGATCCAGTGCTACGTGACCGGACAGACGATCGTCGGCCCGTACCGCACCACCAACCGGTGGAACCGCCTGGCCAGCGGGCAGTTCGTCAGCCACGCGTACATCTCGACGGTCTGGGGTGGGTCGGTGCCGGTCTGCTGAGACCGGCACCCCGAGCCGGGTCGGCGTCCTCCCGGGCCGGCCCGGCTCGCCGCGTCAGCGGGAGCCCGGCCGAATCAGGGCAACAGCGCCCGCCTCGGGGTCCGCCCCAGTTCCTGGGACCCGGGCTGGCAG